>NZ_LT965928.1:1166196-1466196 GCF_900239935.1 Pseudoalteromonas carrageenovora IAM 12662 | reverse complement strand
CCTTTTGTAGTAAAGAAGGTAAAATTGCTGATAATTCAAATGGTGATGTTGCCTGTGAGCATTACACTCGTTGGCAAGATGATATAGATTTAATTGAGTCGCTAGGTGTAGACGCCTACAGGCTTTCTATTTCTTGGCCGCGTGTAATGACCAAAGCAGGCCATTTAAACCCTAAAGGCGTTAAGTTTTACACCGATATTTTAGATGAGCTAAAACGTCGTAATATTAAAGCATTTGTTACTTTGTACCACTGGGATTTACCACAACATATTGAAGACGAAGGCGGCTGGCTTAACCGAAACACGGCTTACGAATTTGCACATTACACCGATTTAATTACCCAAGCCTTTGGTGAGCGAGTACATTCTTACGCAACACTAAACGAGCCATTTTGTAGCTCTTATTTAGGCTACGAAATTGGCGTACATGCACCTGGTATTGTTGGGCGAGAATACGGGCGAAAAGCTGCCCATCATTTACTACTTGGCCACGGATTAGCGATGCAAGTACTTGCTAAAAATAGCCCTAATTCACTCAACGGTATTGTGCTTAACTTTACGCCTTGCTACCCAGTTACCCAATGCGAAGAAGATTTGAACGCCACTGCATTTGCTGATGACTACATAAATCAATGGTATATGCAGCCAGTAATGCAAGGTCAATACCCTGATATTATTAACCAATTACCTAAAGCCCAGCGCCCTGATATTTTACAAGGCGATATGGACATTATTGCACAGCCACTTGATTATTTAGGCGTGAATTTTTATACCCGTATGCATTATCAAGCAAGCGAAACAGACTTTTATCATGAGCTGCCACACAAAGCCCCAATGACCGATATTGGCTGGGAAATTTACCCTAAAGCACTTACAGAGTTACTTGTATCGTTGAACGAAAAATACACCCTACCGCCTATTTATATTACCGAAAATGGCGCAGCTATGGCTGACGAATTTAAAGACGGTGAAGTGAACGATAACGACCGTATTGACTATTACCATGAACATTTAAATGCTCTACATAATGCAACAGTACAAGGCGTTAAAGTAGATGGTTACTTTGCTTGGAGCCTCATGGATAATTTTGAATGGGCAGAAGGGTATTTAAAACGTTTTGGTATAGTACATGTAGATTACGATACCCAAACACGCACCGTTAAAGCCAGCGGTAAAGCGTATAGAAAATTAATAACTAGCCGCTAAATTAGCGGCTCATAACAATAAGAACACACACTGTGAACAAACTCCCTTTATACGAAAAAGTCGGTTATGCCATGGGTGACGCGGGTGCTAATTTAGTATGGCGCGGCGCATTGGCCTATTTAGCGGTATTTTATACCGACACCTTTGGCATATCGGCTGCAGCGGCCGCCATGCTGTTTTTAGTGGTTAGATTATCTGATGGTGTAACCGATATAATTATGGGCATGATTGCCGATAGAACGCAGTCGCGCTTTGGAAAATTTAGGCCGTGGATACTCTACTCCGCGCCCTTTTTAGGTTTGTTTATGGTGCTGTGCTTTACCACACCAAACTTTAGCGAAACCAATAAACTTATTTATGCCTACGTTACTTATATTGGTTTAACACTTGCTTATACAGTCAGTAACGTACCCTACTCTGCACTTATGGGCGTAATGACCCCCGATGACACCCAGCGCACAAAGCTATCAGGATTCAGATTTGCAGGCGCGTTTACAGGCGGGTTATTAGTGATGGGCTTTTTACCCGACTTAGTCGCTTATTTTGGAGGCGGTGATAACGCCAAGGGCTATCAGCTCACTATGTATTTGTTCGCAAGTTTACTTATTGCGCTCATGGTTATTACCTTTGTAAGCACTAAAGAACGCGTAATAGCGCCAGCTTCAGAGCAAGGGTGTTTAAAATCAGAACTGTTTGATTTAACTAAAAACCTGCCATTTATAATATTACCTTTGTTATCAACAACACTGTTTTTTTATTATCGCGATTTATACAGCGGGCTATTTTTTGCTTTAGTTATGGCGGCAATGACTGTTGTTATAAAAAAACTACTTAATAAAAATAAACAAAACCTAACCGGTTCGCAGCGCGATATGGTCGATTTACTAACAAATAAACCTTGGCTTGTTTTATTAGGTATTGGCTTTTTAACCATGATGTTTAACGGTATAAAATACGGTGTTATTGCTTATTACTTTAAGTACCACGTTGCTGATGAACTAATGGCAGGGCAATATTTTATTGCCTTATTAATAGTATCTATATTTGGTGCACTTGCTACAGGCAAGCTGGCTGAAATTATGGGCAAACGCAATTTATTTATTGCATCGTTGTTGCTAAGCGGCTTATTAACCACTGCATTTTATTGGGTGCCTAGCAATAATATTGTCGCTGTATTTACCTTTGGCTGCGCGGCTGAATTTTTTGCAGCCATGATGCCTACTTTGTTTTTTAGCATGCTAGGAGATTCTGCCGACTACTCCGAGTGGAAAAATAAACGCCGTGCTACCGGGCTTATTTATTCAGCAGGTACCTTTGTGCAAAAAACTGGTGGTGGTTTTGCTGGGGCACTCGTATTAGTGGTACTTGCAGGCTATGGATATAACGGTATGGATGAGCTTACAATTAATCACGCCCTACCCGCTATGCAGTTACTAATGAGCTGGATCCCAGCTGCTTTTGCTTTTTTAGGCGCCGCGTTGATGCTTATTTATCCGCTTACACCCGCAATGACCCAAAAAATAACAGAAGATTTAGCAATTAGGCGCAGTAATGTGTAAATTAACTTTTAATCACAACTTATGTTTTATAAATTTTTATTAAAAACAAATGCGTACAAGCTAGGATATAAATGGCGACTATTTATCAAGTATCAGAAATGGCAGGTGTGTCTTTATCAACTGTATCTAGGGTGCTTAACGACAACGACTACGTAAGTAAAAAAACGAAAAAAAAGGTGTTAGAGGCGATGAAAGAGCTCGGCTATCAGCCAAGTTCTATTGCACGCTCTTTAGCATCAAGCCGTACTAACAGTGTAGGCATTTTAGTGTCTGAGTTAGACGGCCCGTTTTTTGGACAAATGATGTCGGCCATTGAAGAGCAATTACGTATAGCTGGTAAACACGTAATTATTACGCCCGGCCACAGTGATGAAAAAAAAGAAAAAACGGTTTTGAATTTTTAACTAGCCGTAATTGCGACGCCATTATTGCTCACGTAGAAGCGGTATCTAACGAGTACTTAATTGAGCTCAGTAAAGGTAAAACCCCTATTTATTTAATGAGTCGCTACGTTAAAGAAATAGAGCAAAACTGCATTAGTCTCGATAATGTTATGGGTGGCTACCTTGCAACAAAAGCTATGATCAATAAAGGGCATAAACGTATTGCTTATATTGCCGGTCCACAATTTAAAGAAGATGCCTCAGATCGTTTAAAAGGCCACAAAAAGGCGCTTGCAGAATATAACCTCACCTTTGACGAAAGCTTGTATTATGTGGGCGACTTTAAAGAAACCGGTGGCAGCGATGGCCTACGTCATTTTATTCAACATAAAGCGCAAATTACGGCTCTTGTGTGCGCCAATGACGAAATGGCATCGGGTGCAATGAAGTATGCCCGCGAGCATGGCTTTAATTTACCTAAAGATTTAGCAATAATTGGTTTTGATAACGTTATTTTTACCAATTACCTTTACCCTACGCTTACTACAATAGATAACCCAGTACCCGAAATGGGCCGTGCAGCAGCAAATTTAGTGCTTAAAGATATTTATAAAAAAAGCGGCATAACGGTAAATCAGGTGTTTGAGCCTAAGTTAATTTTACGCGATTCAACTCCCGATATTAGCTAGCACTAAAGCTCTGCCTTATTATTTTATTCACATCATAATTAAGCCCCAATTCTAGTTGGGGTTTTAACCATTATTGCTAACAAATATAAAACAATAACCTCATAAAAATACTACAAAAACAGTATTCCAGATCTAAAATTTCACTTAAGAATTAATTTGTATATTTAACGCCAGAAATCACTTTACTTATCTATCAATTAGCTCTAAATTCGCGCAAATTTTATTACTAAAGTAACTCCTTACAATTTAAAACTGGAGTTATTTAACTCACCGAGTCTAAAAAAAATGGCTGAACCTGCCGCCTACAATGCACCTAACAACCCACTAGCACCCGTTATTGGCTTATCTTTTTTTGCCATAGCATCTGGCTTTTTAATGAGCTTAATTCCGCTTTCGTTATCTGCATTCAAATTAGATGAAAACCTAGCTCCATGGCTTGCTAGTATTTTTTATTTGGGGTTACTTATAGGCGCAACCACAATAGAACGTATTGTGGTTAAAGTAGGCCATCGCTTTGCGTTTATATTGTTTTTAAGTTTATTAATACTGAGTGTGTTAGCCCAGCTAGCATTACCGAACGCTATTAGTTGGCTAATTGCTCGATTTATTGCAGGTATTGCTGTCGCAGGTGTGTTTGTTGTAGTTGAATCGTGGCTACTTATGACAAATACAGCAAAATCACGGGCTAAACGCCTAGGCCTATATATGACCTCGTTATATGGAGGCAGCGCTGTTGGGCAACTCGCTATTGGACCGCTAGGTACACAAGGTGCTACACCCTACTTATTTGTGGCTGCGTTATTGTGCTTTGCTATTTTGGCGCCTTTATTAATTACTAAAGGCCAACCAGAAAAACAACAACTACAAAAACTATATTTAAAAGAGATTAAAAACCTAAGCCATCCGGCTATGCTCGGCTGTTTAGCCTCAGGCTTATTACTTGGGCCTATTTATGGCTTAATGCCTGTTTATATTGCATCTCAAGCAGAGCAGGCGCAGTACACTGGCACGCTAATGGCTGTAATAATTTTAGGTGGAATGTTAGTGCAACCGCTGGTTAGCTACTTATCTACTCGCCTGGAAAAAAGTTTACTTATGGGTATGTTTTGTTTAGTGGGCGCAGCAGGTGCAATAGGTATTTTACAAGCAAATACCTTGGCCGGATTAATAATAAGTTATTTAATACTAGGCGCCTGCAGCTTTGCTCTATACCCAATTGCTATTACGCTTGCCTGCGATAGCCTACCTATGGCAAAAATAGTGTCGGCAACCGAAATTATGCTTTTAAGCTACAGTATAGGTTCGGTATTTGGCCCAATGCTAAGCGCACATTTGTCTAATGCGCCAAACGGTATTGTGTTTTACTTAGCAGGCTGCCTAATTAGCACCTGTATTTATATGTTTATTAAAAGTATTACTAACATACATGCCGGAAAAACACCTGTCGCAGGTTAAGCTTTAACACCCCCTTAGTTAGCTTATAACTAAGGGGGTGTTATAAAAATGCTTAACAAACACACTTTTTTATCTGATTTATTTATTATTGCTATATAAAGCGCAAATATCCTCTTCAAAATAACACACATATCTGCAACAATCTGCTACTCTAAGGTTAATTCACTGTAAACTAAATTCAGGCTAAAATTAAAAGGACTTTTAATGCCAACTGTTGAATCTTACATAGGCTCCCCATCAGTAAATCCCTACAAGTTGTGGCACGTTTTACTTGAAGATAATATTCAAACAAATCTAGATAGCGTATGCGAGCTTGCTGTGAACTTGCTTGGTGCTAAATCCTGTGCAATCGTCGCCAATTACCCTGAGCATAAAATTAAGTTAGCGCACTATGGTGAAAGTTTAAACGTAAGCGATACTGAGCTTGCACTTTACACTAGTAATGAGTGCAGGTTAATTGAGATCCCCCAGCAAAATTCACACAGTGCTCACAGCTACACTTGGCGAGTAACTGCCCCTATAATTTTATTTAGCAAGCTTCTATTTGGTTGGCTTATTTTTGATAAAAAAAATGATCAACCACTGTCGCAAAAAGAAATGACTACGCTTGAGGTTTTGCAAAAAAATATAGTAAATCACTTAAAAAACCGTAAAAAAATAATAGAGCAAGAAAAAATAAACGAGCTACAAGCCACTATTTCTAAGCTAAACCGTGATTTTATTTTTGTAAAAGATGAAGAGTTTAAAATAGTGTATGCGAATGACGCCTTTTTAAATATGTACCCCGTACATTTAAAAGATAAGGTTATAGGCTTCACTACCATAGAGTCCTTTGATGAAGCAGATGCAGAAGCATTTTTAGCACAAGACAAAATTGCATTCGAAACCGGGCAAAGTAAAGTCATTGAAAAACTACATGCACCCAATGGCCAATATATTACTGTAGAAACAACAAAAAAACGTTTTGAAGACAGTACCGGCGCACCTTATATTATGTGTGTTTGTAGAGACTTAAGTGAAATAGAAGGCTTAATTAATAAATTAACTAAAGCCAATAAAGATCTCGATGAATTTACAAGCATTGCATCACATGATTTAAAAGCACCTTTGAATGCCATTAAGCGACTGCTTGAATGGATCTCTGATGATTGTAAAGATTTACTCCCTCAGGAGCATGCCGAAAACTTCCAACTCGTTATTAGCCGTGCCAATCGTATGCAAACACTGCTGGAAGATTTACTAAAATACGCAAGAATTGACCAGTGCGATGTAACGTTAACGAGTATATCTCTTGAATCTGTTTTTGAAGATGTAGCGCAGCTTTTAGATATTCCAAAATCAATAACCGTCACTGTCGATACAAATAATACTTTAATTAATATTCCTGCGGTGCCTTTTAAAACGGTTATTCTTAACTTAATTAGTAATGCTATAAAACACAATAATAAAGAGCACGGTGAAGTTAATATAAGCTTAAAGCAATCAGTGCATCACTACATTATTGAGGTAAGTGATAACGGCCCAGGTATAGACCCCAAATACTTTTCACTTATATTTGAGTTGTTTCAGACATTACGCTCACGCGATGAAATAGAAGGCACTGGCATCGGCCTCTCAGTCGTAAAAAAACACGTAACTAATTTTGGCGGCAAGGTAGAGGTTAGCTCCGACGGAAAATCAGGCACTACATTTACTGTATTTTGGCCTAAAAACAAGCAAAACCATACATACAGTAATAATAGTTACTAGCCATAGTACGACTCCCGACTCTAAGGAAGAACATGTATATACTGATAGTTGACGACGATATAGTAGATCGTAAATTAATTAGAAAAATGCTGATGACGGACGGTATGCAACTTCATAGTATTACCGAAGTAGAATCAGTATCTGAAGGGTTATATGCCATTGAAGATATGCATTTTGATGTGATTTTGCTTGATTATTCTATGCCCAAAGAAGACGGCATAGAATTACTGCGAGAAATGCGGGCGAAACCAAACCTTGGTAATACTGCCATAATAATGATCAGCACATCTGAAAACCCATCACTTGCATTAAAGTGTATAGAAGCAGGCGCCCAGGATTTTCTACCTAAAAATGATATAACGAGTGCAAGCTTAAATAAAGCGATATTATTTGCTAAAAAACGTTTCGAATCAGAACAACGCATGTTAGAAAGCTACCTTGCAGTTAAGCGAATGGCCGAGCGAGATCAATTAACAGGGCTTTCTAACCGCTACCATTTTGAAGAAATCCTCAAATCAACTATCGCCAGTAATATACGTAGTAAAAATAGTGTAGCGCTGCTTGTGATTGATATAGATAACTTTAAAAATATTAACGACACCCTTGGCCACAATGTCGGAGATGAGATTTTAAAGCAACTCGTATCAAGAATTAATAATTGCCTACGAAGAGACGAAGGCTTTGCAAGACTTGGTGGTGATGAGTTCGCAGTAATAATTGGCGGTATAAGCCAATTAAGTCAAATAGGTAAAGTAGCCACTAGAATATTAAACCATACCGCTGAGCCATTCGTTATCGATAACACGACTATTAGCTGTGGTGTAAGTATTGGCAGTGCCATTTACCCTACCGATGCAACACACTCGCATGATTTATTAAAATGTGCAGATATAGCGATGTATCGCTCAAAACAAAGTGGCAAGGGCAAAAACAGTTTTTACAAAGAACAATATCAATATGAATTTAGCCGCCGAGTGGAAATTCAAAACAATATTAAAAATTACTTAAAAAACGACGCATTTAGGTTATTTTACCAACCAGTGTATTGTGTAAAAACTCATAAAATATGCGGTGTTGAAGCGCTTATAAGGTGGCCTGATGTTACTCCATTTTATAACCCGGATGAATTTATACCCATTGCAGAAGAGTCGAGATTTATAAACGAACTCGGAAATTGGGTAATATCAACAGCATTAAAACAACTTGCCCAGTGGCAAAATAAATACTCTGACACACTAAATATGGCAATTAATATTTCGCCGGTGCAGCTTCAAAGCGAGTGCTTTGTAGAAAAATTATTAGTTGAAGTAAATAAGTATCAAATTAATACACATAATATTACTTTAGAAGTGACAGAAACGGCATTAATTGAAGACAACTTAAAAATAGCTGATGTACTCAACAGCCTATCTGTGAAAGGCTTTAAAATAGCGTTAGATGACTTTGGTATGGGTTACTCTTCAATTTCTCATTTAACAACGTACCCAATAAATATAGTAAAGCTCGATAAAAGCATGCAAGTTGCCGAAAGTGAAAAAAGCATTAAAATTATTGAAGGGTTATCACTGATGTTAAAAGCACTCGATTTTGAAATTATTGCCGAAGGCATAGAAACACAATCGCAGCATTTTTTATGTAAAGAGTTAAACATAAACTTTATGCAGGGCTTTTTATTTTCAAAAGCCATACCTGCTGAAAACATTGAACAATTGCTTATTGATTGTTGCCTTAGCCAAAAATAGCTATTGCTAAAAAAGTTACGATTAGCCCTAGTAAAACAGTTCTTTTCGTAACTAATACAACTTATCGAGAATTTATTACCTTTAATACTTTCTCTTTTAACTGCTGTGAAGTAAATGCGCCTTTTACCAAGTAGTCTTTTACAAATTCATGCCCCATTATATTGGCTTTATCTTCTTCTCGCTCTGACGTACTAAACATCATAATAACGCATGTACTAATGTCTATTTTAACGCGCAACTGTGCAAATGCATTTAAAAACTGAATACCATTTACCCTCGGCATATTAATATCTAAAAATATAATTATGGGTGGGAATTCATCAGGGTATTTTTTTTTGTTGGCATCATAGTCTTCTAAAAAATCGAGGGCTTCTTGACCATCTGTTTTTTCAAAAATTCTAAGTTCTAATTGCGCCTCTTTTATTAAGCGTTTAAGAATATACCTATCTACTTCATCGTCATCAATAATAAGAACTGGTGGTTTGATTTTTGTCATTATAATTTATCCAATGCTATGATTATTTTAAATATAGTGCCTTGCTCAGAACTTTGAAACGTAATTTCACCTTTAAAATATTCAACATGCTTTTTAACAATCGATAAACCTAAACCAGACCCACTGCATAACTCAGGGTTAAAGCGCTTAAACATGCCATACACTTGCGCTTGGAAGGGTTTAGGAATACCAATTCCATTATCAGTAACAACAATAATAATGCTATTTTCGTTGTTACTAATGTCTAATTTTACTAAAGGTGATACCTTATTTTTATCGTAATACTTTAAGCCATTAGAGACTAAATTCTCAATTATTTGTGTAAAGCGCACTTTATCTGAGATTATTTCTACCTCTAGATTTATGTGTATTTCAAGCTGGCAAGGAATATCTTGCATCAGCCAATATAAACGCTCCTTTACATCAACAATAAGCTGTTCAAAGTTAATCGGTGACGTTTCTTCATTACCAATATCGGCTTTAGCAAGCTGTAAAATATCAACGACTAACGACTCTAATTTTTCCATTTGCTTTGTTATAGTTTTTGCATTACTGATGGCTTCGGCTGTATCGTTGCTTTCTATATCTTTAACTATAAAGCGCGATAAAGATTTAACCGCAGATAATGGCGCCTTTAAGTCATGCGACGCTCTGTAAGCAAACTGAGCCAGCTCATCGTTTGCTAGCTGTAATGAATCGGTTTGACTACTTACAATGGCTTTTAACTCTTTACTGCTTTCTATATTTAGTAAATCGTTTTCAATTCTTTTTTTAGCAGCACTTATTAGCTCTTTTAGTTCATCAGGTGTGCTCTTTGAAAAGTTATCTTCTAAATCTGTTTTATTAGATTTACTAGACAATAACGTAGTTAGATTTCGAATAGAGCTTGAAATAGTTCGCGATAAATAACTAATATAAATAACATTAAAGATTGAAATAACAATGACTAAAGGGATAAAAGTAACAAATATAAACGATACAGTTTTTGTAATTGGCCCTTCAAATTGCTCTGAGTTATCGTTAAATTCATCTAAAGCATGGTTAAGAATAAACAAAAATTCGGCCCGATTAATTTTATCATTTTTGTAATCATTCACAGACTGTAAGGTTGTATTTGCCCTTTTCACATCTTGCTTACAAAGCGTAAGTGCATGACGTGTATCAATAATATTCATTACTAACTTATTTAATGCATTGGCCGCTTTTAAACAGTTCATAGGTTGTTGACGAATCGCTAATATATTCGCCTCTATTGCTGCTAAGTTAATTTGAGTGTTTGGCAGTATTTTATCAACCGCTTTGTCTAGCTGATTTATATACTTTAAATGAAGAAAATTGAGCTGATGAAACTGCGCTCCCTTAGCTATTTCAAATGCCGAAAAAACAGTAATACTTACTTCTAAACACGTTAATACAACAATGAGCAAAAGCTTTTTAGAGATATTCATTTGTAAGCCAGACTTTTATAATTTTAATATGACTGGCCTTAAATAAGCTATGTAACCACTCTTGAGTTGTATGTATTTTATACTAACGGTATCAGGTTTTAACAGTGTTTATTTACTAATGCTAGTTAAATAATTTAAAGCGGTATAATAAAAATAACAAAGCCCAACTTTTTATATTGGGCTTTACTAATTTACAAATTAAGGAAGCTTATTATTGATCTCCTGATTCATACTCTTCGCGTTTATAAATATAAGTTTGCTGAGTTTTAAAACCAAAACCTAAAGTATCGCTATCATTAACTAACTTAACTTTGCCATCGACAACCGTTAAACCTGGGCCTGTAATTTCAACAGGCTTTATTGGATTTACCGCACCCTCGCCTGTTAGGCTAGGGCCAATTAAATAAAACTGACTAACCTGACTCACTGGGATTGTTTCTTCGTACTCGTAGCCACCATCTGGGCCATCGTCGTCTGGGGTACCATCATCAGGTGTTGGAACATCACATAATCCATTATTGTTAGCGTCTATACATGAGTCACCTTCACCAAAATACAACTGAGCAGTATCAGGTACATCGTAACTGGTAGTAAATTTAAGTTGGTCGTAAACCTTAGTACCATAGTGCAAGTGAAATGCATACATAGCCCCGCCGCCACCCGTTAACGAACACTGGTTTTTATTTGACTCAAGCGCAGGTGTAAAAGAAGTAAAATAGGCAACACCACCAACTACGGTTGCCGCTGCTAGCGATTTTTCGCCATTACTAAGCTCATAACGCCAACCTTTAAAGCCAGCAAGGTCAACCTCTAGATCCACAAAGTCATCAACGTTATCTAATGCATTTCCAAACGGGTCGTCATTCATAAGCATTAAATCGCTTGGAACAATAGCGGTAGGTTTATCTTCTGAGTTAAATGTTTGTGTAACAGTATGCTCATCACGGATCATGTACAAATGATCTTGCTCGTTAGTTGCAAGCGGGTTTGAGCGGTTGCCACTACCAATAACAATTGCATCGTATGGCGTATCTAATCGTGTTGTTATTTCAACGCCATTTTCGTTTGTAGTTTTACTCGCTTTACTAAACATAGTACGTGCAACGAGTGGCTTGTAAAAAAAGCGCCTGTCTTGTGAAGCTAATGAGCTCCCAAGTTCTGCTAATTTAAAATAAGAAATGTCATTTTTATCTGACCCTGGCATATCTACACGCCATACATTACCGCCAGTATCTGTTGCATATAAGCGGTCTATATAGCCATCGTAATCAGAGTCAAGCGTTGCAATATCAGCTGCAATACTGTGCTTTCCTTGAAAGTTATTATCTTCAGGCGTTAATGCCCAAACCTTCTCACCGGTTCTCGCTTTAACAATATAAATGCCGAGTCCTGTTTCGTCTTCGCTTCTGATTGCTTCATCTTTATTTGTATCGTAGCCTGCGCCAAATACCAATAGCGGTTCATCTCCAAACGCTTTTATGTACGCTATTTGTGGTTTAGACCATGTTTGAGCTAAGTATTTAAAATCTTCAGAGCCTCCAACAATGGGTTTATTCCATAATTGTTTTGGCTTATCTGGAGTGCTGATATCAAGTGCGTAGTAATTATTACCACCACGGCGCATTCCGGCAAACGCCCAAACTTCATCACCTTGTGATGCGTCAACAACACCATCATTTAAGCCTTTGCTATTTAGGCTTTGGTTATTAAAGTACACACTAATTGGGCCATCCATACCGTACACTTTAGAGTTAGCTTGGTTTGAGCGAAGCGCTGGTATATTTTTTAATAACTCAGCTGGTGTAAAAGCCCACTCTTCTTCAACGCTATCGCCTTTGTCATTAAACATATGTAAAAAGCCGGCATTAGTTCCTACAAGGATACGTATATCACCATCACCGTAATCTATAGAAACAGGCTTAGAGTGAAGTGGATCTCCAAAAATATCAGAGCGCTGATCAACATATGAGCCATCTGAATCTTCATCGTCAACGTCTATGCCTCTTGCCCAATTAATATCGTTAAGAGAAATTGAAATATCTGTGCCTGGTATTAAACCGCCTAAGGTTTCTGAAACAATATTTAAAATTTCTTTTACTTTATCGAAGGTAAAATCGACAATTCTACCGCCTGAATCTATGTATAATTTACGACCTTGCCCATCTAAGGTAGAAAGAAAAGCGTTTACTCCACCTTGTGCTACTAAATTACCGTCCGCTGATTTATTAGTAGGCAGCCAAAACGTTCGAGCGTCTTCTTTAATTAAGCCATCATCACCTATTGCTTCATTACCATCAGAATCAACAATAGTAGAGCCCGACATAGCCAACTTTTTTAAGTTTCCACCCCAGCGAGCACCGGTTTCAGGGTAAAACATTGTAAAGTATATAGCTTCGCGGCTACGAGTTTGATCAACATTATTGCTCGCTACAGTTGGGGAAGAGAAGGTATCGTTTACCTCTCTTATTTTAGAAATGGTGCTATTTAATTTTTCTGAAAGTTCTGCAGAAGTATTGGCATGTAAATATTCTCCGCCACCGACTTGAGCTGTTTTTTCAAGTAGCTTTTTACCATTAGTACTCATTCCACTGCCAAAACCTATGGTAAAGACTCTACCAGTATCCGCAATTTCAGGTGTGCTATCGTACAGATCAACTTCTACGTCACTTGTTCCGTGAATTATTTGTGCTAGAGCAGCTAAATAACTTCCACTTGTTGTACTTGGGTTTGAACCAAATTTAGATTTATAAAGATGGTATATATCATTATTACTTTCAGTGTCACTTTGAGGATCGCCATCCGTCATTAAAATAAGGTTAATAGAATTATCACAGCGTTCATCGCTGTCTAAATCAGTTCCGAATGGCGAAATATATGTAAGAGTGGTTACTTTTTTCTTTTTGTTATAATGGTTTTTTTCATAAGTAACAGTTTTACTTAAAAAATCTTCATCTCCTGAATATTCTTCATACCCATATAAAACTTGTTGGCCAGTTAAGTACAAATAAGCTTCCCATAATGTTTCAGTAACTGGTGTACTGCCACTAGCAGGTAAGCTCTTTATCTGATTTTTAACCGTAGCTCTTGAAGAACCAATCTCAGCCATAACATAACCGCCATAGTTACTTTGAAAGCGCATAAGACCAAAATCAATAGACTCATTATTATTAACCAAGTCGGTCATTGCATCTTTAGCGGCATCAATTTTTCTTGGCCCATTATTAGGAAGCTTACTCCACATACTCCCAGATGTATCGAATACAATTAAAACTCGAGGCTTTTCATCGGTTTCTACGTTGTGGTTTACGTAAAGCTCTATATCTTCGGCGGTAACAGAAAGGCTAATAGTTGCAGCAATAAAAGACGCAACTACGCAATTGAATTTGAATTTCATTTTTAAATCCTTTTACCTACGCAAAAATTGCGTAGCTCCCTAAAAAACGCTGTTACTTAAATAGTTTTTTTAATTAGAAATAGTAACTAACGCGCAAAAACAACTTGCTCAACTTAATCGTGAGCACATCAAATAAACATTAATGCTAGCTGAATCAGCAATATTGTTATTACTTTAAATAAAAAGGACATAAATATAAAGCTCTATGTTGCTAATAAAGGTTTAATTTACAATGGCTTAAAATAGAAAAATCCCGATTTTAGATATAATCGACTGTTCAAAATTGCGATTGGATATATTTTTAAAAATGATGCGAAACTAACAATATTAATGTGCGATTTAAAACACTATTATTCAATAGGTTACAAATAGGCCGCGAGTACGGCTAAAGATGGAAAAACAATTAATTAACATTTCGGGTGGGGATTACTGCTATATAGGCAATTTAAAGGAATCTAAAGTATTTTCTCTCATAATGCAAAAAGCCCCAGTTAGCTAACTGGGGCTTTTCTAACTTTCGCCTACAAAGAAAGTTCTTCTTTAGCGCGAGTTAAATTATGAGATACAAGTGAGTTTTTAGAAATTTGTACTGCTTCGTATAAATCAGAAATACCAGCAGTATCTTTATTTGCTTTTAAGCGTGCAACACCACGGTTGCTTAATGCAAACGATGTAAGTTCACGTACTTTTAAACGTGGGCCACGGCTTTGCTTAAGTAAAGCAATGGCTTTTGTACATACCGCTTCAGCTTCATCGTATTTTTTTGATTCAACATTAAGTGCACAGCTATTAAATGGCTGTTCAAATTCTGGGGCTGCTGTTATTGAATCTTCAATAACCATTAATTTGTAATCACTTTGATCAGCCATTGCAGCAGCTGAGCAAGTTAAGAATGAGCCAAGAGCGATGGTTTTTAAAAGTGTACGTTTCATGATTATCTTCCTGTTTAGTTAGTCGTACTTGTTGCCGACAACTTAACTTTAGATACTTCCACCCTTCCCGACAAACGATAAAAACAAACCTAATAAGTGAATAAATCTAACCTATAGACTTTAGTCTAATACCCGCGATAAAAGGTATGTAATTTACTTATTAAAAAGCTTAGTTACAGTTAATCGCTGTATCTGGTTAACCTTTAACTATTAGCTTATCTCAAAATGGCGTAGTTACTTAGCTGTTAGCTTTTCATGTGGGCTTAAAAAAAACATCTTTTTCCAACCTTGGCTTTGCGATGTAAAAAGCCACGGCATAGGCAAAAGCGATAATATAGAATAATGCACATGAGGTTGTTTACCTGCAGCATTACCGGTATCGCCCAGTAAGCCAATTTGACTGTTTATGCTAACTACATCTCCTGCACTTACATAGTAGTCATTTAAATGTGCAAAATAATGCACGCGCCATTTAGGCCCAAGTACCGCAACCACCTTACCACCTCGGGTTAACTCACCTGCAAATATAACAATACCGTTTGTTGAGGCAACAACGGGCGTGTTTTTAGTGCCAAAAATATCAATGCCTTTGTGTACACCCGATCTGCCCCAAGGCTCGTACCAAAACGTATTGTGGTTCCAATCTTTGCTTGTGGCACCTTTTACTGGAATCGTCATTTTTTCGGGTATTAGTAAACCCACTATTAATAAAATAATGATTGCGGCCAAAGCCCACTTGAGTACTTTCAAAGCTTTATCCTTAATATTAATAGTCGTTAATTTAAATTATTAACCATACTACCTGAAAGCATTGTGAGTCGTATTTAAGGTACATTATTTGAGTGAAATACCCGACTAACATGTACTAGGCTTATCAACTTCAAAACAGGTTTTATAAGCAATTGCGCACTGCCGGCTATAAATAACCACGTACCGCTTTCTATTAATGAGTCATTTAAAAAGAAAAAACTACCAATTAAAAACCACACTGCAATCAAAAAATCGTTTAATGCTCCCAGTGCTTCATAACGACGTTGGATGGTAATATGCTCTTGCCCTAAGTCTAAATTAAGCTGATTTCTGCTATCCATCAATACTACTCACTTTTTTACTGTGTATTTAAAAAACTGTTTTTACAAAATATAGGCTTATCTGCACAATACAATAACAAATTGCACTCAATAAAAAACGCTGACTGAAATATCAGACAGCGTTTTGATTTGTATAGTCTTTATAACCTAAAACTCAGCATAACTTTTGAATTTAATAAATCGTTTATTTTTTCTCTTTTTCTAAACGCTTTTTAAGACTTAAAGCGGCGTCAGCAGCTAGTAAACGCATAAATTCAGAACCGTTGCTTTGCTCGCCTTGCCCTGCACCACCAATAACAATTTCAGGTACTAGGCGGCTATTGCCTAAACTTGTAAATAAAGCAGTTTGAATTTTAACTTCAGCTTTTAATGTTTCATCAAAAACGTATTTAGGATCAAGCGCAGCCGACTTAGCACGTAAACGTGCCTCAGCTAACACATCCATACCAAGTGCTTCTAAACGTTGTTGCTTTAATATCTCTTCTTGCTCTTTTGCAAGCTCCGCTTTAACCGCTACACGTTGCTGTGCTGAAATAATCGCATTTGCTTTAATACGCTCAGCATCAATTTGCTCTTTAATTTTTAGCTTTTCAGATTCAGCTCGTTGCTTAGCAATAGCTTGCTCACCTAGTGCAACCTCTGTACGTGCTTGTTGCTCTGCTTTTTTAAGGTTTTGACGCGCAAGCGCTTCATCTGCTGCTGCTTGTTTTTGCGCCTCTAGACGTGCGTTAACTTTACTTTCGTAGTCAATATCAATAATGCTCGCATCAACTACTGTAATACCGTAAGCGCCTAAAATAGGTGCGTTACGCAGTGCATTGCCTTCGCTGTCTTTTTTAATATTAATAGTAACGCGTTGCTGTTTACTCAAATTACTTAAATCGTCAGTTTTATCACGCTCACCAGTACTAATAATTTGCTCGGTCACAAAAATACCGTTGGTTAGCTGATCAGAAAAATCTTGGCTTAATTGGCCATTACCACCTGAGTAATGTTGCTCTACCGACATCATACGTGCAGACGCTTTAACATTTTCAGTTGTGGCACGCATTAGTAGGTTAGAAATTAGAGTTTCTTGTGAGCCAAATTCTTCGTGTATTTTAAGTAAACCACGTAATGCGCCAGACTCACTAGCTGGTACATTGCCCGGTAATCTAAAACGCGACACACCACGGGCACCACCGGTTGTTGTATCTAAAAAGCGAATAGGAATTAACGGTACAATCGCGCTTGCTGTTGCACTACTATCGCCAGTAAAGTTAATAGAAATTACTTTTTTATAGGCAGAGGTAGTACCAAATGCTTTTAAGTAAGGTCCAGCCTGATTTATCACCGTTAAATTACCAGTAAATGCTGATTGGTGTACTAATCGCTCATCTGCTTCGTTCCACGATATAACCTGCGATGTAAGCGTAGCAATAACCGCTAATACAACAACAATTGACGACACCACAATGACATTACGGCGGCCAAAACGGCTCATAAACGACTCACTTTTTTCTGCTGGGATTACTTTTTCGTTATCCATTGTTACTACTCTCCATGTTTAATTTTTTCTTAACAAAGTAAATAATTTCTTGCTCGCTTAAATGCGCACAAAAACTACCTGAACGATGCAATTCAATAAATGTTGCAAGGATCTCTTCTTTGCCTTTTATTGTTTTATGCTCGTCTGCTTGGGCTTGGTTTTTATCAGTAAGTTGAGTAATAAGATCATCCACAATGGTATCTTTATCAAATAACACATTGTATTCTTTTGTTTTTCTTACTCGGCTTGTGCGTACATTGCTATAAATGACATAAATAGCTATACACAAAATAATAACCAATGTACTCAACCCAACAATATAAAAAATCATAATTCCTACTTATACCAATCCGCAATAATACTTAATCATTTTTAGGGGCTAAACGTGTCGCTATCTGCGTTAAAAAATTCTCATTTAGAACAACTAAATAGCGAATTTTTCTCCTTGCTATCAACACGTTTTTCCATCCTCAAAATAGATCTCTTAATTATGCGGATTGGTATTATATTTAGTTGAATAATCACCTTAATCACAAGTGTGAATTTTTTTCACAAATGTTAATGCGTGATTTTACAGAATAACCGTCTAAAAAACAGGTAAAAAATAAAACATTAGCCAATCGCTAAATACTAAATCTATCTAAATAAGAGTCTAGGTATGAAGTTTTTTGCAAGCGAGGGTCTGCAAACAACGGTGAACTTTTATATCGTGCACAAAAAAACCCCTGCAGGTTATACCTTGCAGGGGCTTTTTTGAAACTTGCGCTAGCTAGAGCTTCTTATAAAGAAAGCTCTTCTTTAGCGCGAGTTAAGTTATGCGTTACCATTGAATTTTCAGAAACCTGTACTGCTTCGTATAAATCGGCAAGAGCTGCTGTATCGTTATGCGCTTTTAATCGTGCAACACCACGGTTGCTTAACGCGTAAGATGTAAGCTGACGTACTTTAAATTTAGGGCCTTCAGCATCTTTTAAAAGTGCGATAGCTTTTGTACAAATTTCTTCAGCTTGAGCGTAATTTTTAGATTTAACGTTAAGTGCGCAGCTATTGAATGACTCTTCAAGTGGCAATGGCGCAGTAGCGGTTTTGATAACCATTAGTTTGTAGTCACTTGAATCAGCCATTACAGCTGCTGAGCAAGTTAGTAATGAGCCAAGAGCGATGGTTTTTAAAAGTGTACGTTTCATGGTTTGCCTTTCCTAATTAAGTTAGTCGTGCTTGTTGCCGACAACTGGACTTTAGAGTAATAGCTCAGCGCCGACAAACGAGAAAAACAAACGTAATAAGTGAAGAAAATTAACCTATAGACTTTAGTCTAATACGTGAGCTAATTTGTTATAAAATCGAGTAACAATTAGCCCTTATTAGCAACTGATTCCTAAACAAAATTTAGGTCATGCCAGTAAAACACGCTATTTTTTGCAACATTAGCCGTATAAATAAAATACAACTAATTTATTTCAGTTTACTTACGAATACTTTTAGCAACTTTGCCAACACTTAACCCCTGGATCAAAATAGAAAACACCACCACAGCATAAGTTAAGGTAAGTAAAATATTTCGCTCTGCACCATCAGGAAGCTGCAAAACAAGCGCCACCGAAATACCGCCGCGCAATCCTCCCCACGTTAATACCTTCCACGCACCAGAGGGTAATGCTAATTGCTTATTAAAAGTGGTGGTTGTTATACCCACAACAATTAAGCGTGCTAATAAAGCAATTAATATGGTTAACACAGCAGCGGCTAATAAATTGCCCGAATAGGCAATCATTACAACTTCAAGCCCAATTAAAACAAACAAAATGGCATTTAAAATTTCGTCAATAAGCTCCCAAAATAAATCAACGTAATGACGTGTTTTATCACTCATGGCTAAATTACGGCCATGGTTGCCCACCATTAACCCCATCATAACCATCGCAAGTGGCCCCGATAGGTGCCAATGGCTTGCCAGCGCATAACCGCCAATAACACCTGCTAGAGTAAGTAATACCTCTTCTTGGTAGCTATCTATACTTTTAAGTAAGTAATATAAAATGCCACCAAGTGTTAATCCAAAAATAATTCCACCACCCGCTTCAACAGCTAACGTATGCGCTACAGAATAGGTTGTAGGAATATCACCACTTGATAAAATACCCAGTAATAAAACGAATACCACCACCCCTATTCCGTCATTAAATAACGACTCACCCGCTATTACAGTTTCAATACTTTTAGGCGCCCCCGCTGAGCGTAAAATACCCATAACAGCAATCGGATCGGTTGGCGAAATTAACGCGCCAAATAATAAACACCAAATAAACGATAAATCAAAGCCAAGTAATGGCAGTAATAAATAAAGCGCGCCAGCAATAATAATGGTAGATACAAGCGTACCCACACATGCCAAAATACCAATCGGTAATTTATAACGCCTTAAATCGCTTACATTTACATGCAGCGCCCCGGCAAAAAGCAACATAGAAAGCATGCCATCAAGTAAAACCTCCGTAAAATTAAGCTGATCGAGTAAGCTCACCTCATAATCTATCAGATCATCAAACCCTAAAAAGCCCAAAAATATCGCGGTAATAGAAACCAGCATAGAAATAACCATTACACCAATTGTGGTTGGCAAACCAATAAAGCGATGATTCACATAGGTGAGTAATGCAGTAATCGATAAAAATATCGCGCTAATTTCAAATATAGTTAAAGTGCCTGAAGAGGCGACGGTAGGTTCCATATTAATTTATCCATAAATAGTAATTGGTTATTATTTTAAATACCCGTTCGCTTAATCAACTTAGCTGTTTTAGGTACTAAAGCCTTACATAAACAAGGCAAAACATCACTGTTTAGTTGTTATCACTAATTGTTTCTGCATTGAATTACCTTTTGCATTCATGCAGTTTTCAATGAGCAACTTTTAACTCAGCTAGCCTCGCTTTAGCGCCTCAAAACGCTTAGGTATTATTGCGATTAGTATAAGTAGGCTTACTGTAGCACTGCATTTGTGCATTTTATAAATAGCAAAAACGCAAAAAAGCCATATAAGGGTTTAACCTAACATGGCTTTTTTGTACTCTCGCTTAATTAAAGTGTTTTATAAAACACTTTATAAGCAATCTTTTATAAAGAAAGCTCTTCTTTAGCGCGATTTAAGTTGTGCGATACCATAGTGCTGTTAGACATTTGGTTCGCTTCGTATAAATCGGCTAATGCTGCAGTTTCGTTATTCGATTTTAAACGCGCTACACCACGGTTACTTAGAGCGTAAGAGGTAAGCTGGCGTACTTTAAATTTTGGGCCATCTGCATCTTTTAAGAGTGCGATTGCTTTTGTACAAATTTCTTCAGCTTGTGCATAGTTTTTTGACTTAACATTAAGTGCACAGCTATTAAATGATTGCTCAAGTGGCTGCGGCGCTGTTGCAGTTTCGATAACCATTAATTTGTAATCACTTTGATCAGCCATTGCAGCAGCTGAACAAGTAAGTAGTGAGCTAAGAGCGATAGTTTTGATAAGTGTTTTCATGGTCATAATCCTGTTTGGTTAAGTCGTGCTTGTTGCCGACAACTGAACTTTAGAGAATTACCATAAAAACGACAAACGATTAAAACAAAACCAATAAGTGAAGAAAATTAACTTATAGACTTTAGTCTAATGCCAAACTAGTAAGCAATTTATAGCAAGTGCATTAAATATAATTAGTTAACACCAACTAATTTAACTCCCTTATCAATCGCAAACCTATAAACTCCTCCGCCCATATGCCATAATCTAAATAATTCATAATTTTAGTAACTTGGCGCGTATTTAGGCGCTTTAAAGTTAACTACTCAGGGTTTTCAGCATGGCATATCAAGAGCAAAATCAAGCAACAATCTATTGGCACGACTACGAGACGTGGGGGGCGAGCCCTCAAAAGGATAAGCCGAGCCAATTTGCAGGTATTCGTACCGATCTTGATTTAAATGTAATTGGCGAGCCGCTTATTGAATATTGTAAGCCACAAGCGGATTACTTACCTCACCCTGAGGCGTGTTTAATCACGGGTATTACGCCACAAGTGGCGATGAAAAAAGGCTTGGTAGAAGCTGAGTTTATAGCAAAGATTCATGCCGAATTTAGTGCGCCAAATACCTGTGTGGCTGGTTATAACAGTATTCGCTTTGATGACGAAGTAAGCCGCTATAGCTTTTATCGTAACTTTTACGACCCATACGAGCGTGAATATAAAAACAATAATAGCCGCTGGGATATTATTGATTTAGTACGTGCTTGCTATGCGCTTCGCCCTGAGGGCATTGAATGGCCGTTAAAAGAAGATGGCAGCCCAAGCTTTAAGTTAGAACATTTAACTGTAGCTAATGGTATTGAACACGCCGCAGCGCACGATGCGCTAAGCGATGTGACCGCTACTATTGCACTGGCTAAACTAATAAAAGAAAAACAGCCAAAGCTTTATAACTTCTTTTTTGGACTGCGGAATAAAAAAGCGCTCGGTGATCTAGTTGATGTATTTAACATGACTCCGCTTGTACATACATCATCGCGTATTCCTGCAACGCAAGGTTGTACAACATGGGTGGCGCCTATGAGCTTTCATCCGGTAAATAATAACGCCGTTATTTGTTTTGATTTAACCCAAAACCCGCAAGTACTCATTGATTTAAACGTAGAAGAGTTACGTAAACGTTTATACACCAAACGCGTAGATTTAGCCGAGGACGATTTACCTGTTGGCTTAAAACTAGTGCATTTAAACAAGTGCCCTATTTTAGCCCCAGCTAAAACCTTATTACCTGAAAACGCTGCCCGCCTTGGCATTGACCGCGAGCAGTGCTTAGCTAACTTAGCTATTTTAAAAGCCAATACCGACCTTCGCGATAAGGTAACTGAAGTGTTTAACGAAAAAGGCGATTACAGCGCAACCACTAATGTTGATTA
This sequence comes from Pseudoalteromonas carrageenovora IAM 12662, assembly GCF_900239935.1. NCBI lineage: Bacteria > Pseudomonadati > Pseudomonadota > Gammaproteobacteria > Alteromonadales > Pseudoalteromonadaceae > Pseudoalteromonas > Pseudoalteromonas carrageenovora. The sequence continues at coordinate 1,443,587 of NZ_LT965928.1, read as the reverse complement.
CTTACTTTACGATGGCTTTACAAGCCACGCCGACAAAGCTAAATTTGCGATTATTCGCGATACTAAGCCAGACGAGCTCGCGGGTTTAAATTTAGATTTTGAAGATAAAAAGTTCAATACATTACTGTTTAGATACCGTGCACGAAACTGGCCAGAAACACTAAACCAGCAAGAACTTGATCAATGGCGCCAGTATTGTCAAAACAAGTTAATGCACGGGGAAGATCAACCATCAATTAGCGCTCAAGATTTTATGATCACCCTTGAAAACTTGGCCCATGAGCACGACGACAGCGAAAAGAACCTAACCATTTTAAAGGCGCTTTATAACTATGCGCAGAGCATGTAATTTGCTTTAAGTTTGTTTGTATAACGCATTAAAAAACGCGACGCTTAGTAATTAAAGCGTCGCGTTTTTGTTTAAATTATTATGGGCTTCGCCCGTCACGCAAGCAATTCGGGTCTATAAGTAAACTCCATACCTACGCCTTCGCGGTAGACGTTGAGTTTGCTCACGCGAAAAGCGCATCTTTAAATCTTTAAAATGTGAAACGTTATTTTTTATGCAGCGCTTCTATTCGTGCAAGTAAGCTTGAGGTGTCGTATCGGCCGCCGCCAAGTGCTTGTACATCGGCGTAGTATTGATCGACTGTTGCAGTCATCGGTAAAGTAGCGCCGTTGTTTTTAGCTTCATCAAGTGCGATACCTAAATCTTTACGCATCCAATCTACCGCAAAGCCAAACTCGTACTCACCTGCCCACATTGTTTTGTAGCGGTTTTCCATTTGCCACGAACCGGCTGCGCCTTTTGATATGGTTTCAATTACTTTTTCGCCATCAAGGCCTGCTTGCTTAGCAAAGTGCAGGCCTTCGGCTAAGCCTTGCACTACGCCGGCAATACAGATTTGATTAACCATTTTACATAATTGGCCAGAGCCAACTTCGCCTAGCAACTGGCTAAAACGACTAAATGCCGCCATTACAGGCTGTGCTTTTGCAAATACAGTTTCATTGCCACCGGCCATTACCGTTAAAACACCATTTTCAGCGCCCGCTTGCCCGCCCGATACAGGCGCATCTATAAAGTCGATATTTTGCAGCGCCGCTTTTGCTGCTACCTCACGGGCTACTTCAGCTGAGGTTGTTGTATGATCAACTAAAACAGTGTGCGGCAGCATGCCCGCTAAAACACCGTCGTCGCCATATACTACAGAACGTAAGTCGTCATCGTTACCAACACACATAAAAACTATTTCGGCATTACTTACCGCTTCGCGTGGAGTGGGCGCAAAGCAACCAGAGTATTGTTCTGTCCACGTTTTGGCCTTAGCTGTAGTACGGTTATAAACACATACACTGTGCCCTGCTTTTGCTAAATGACCCGCCATTGGGTAACCCATTACGCCTAAACCTATAAATGCGACTTTCATTGACATAAAAATGACCTATTAAACTGATAACTTAGAAACTAGGCCTCGATTATGTCAATCGGGTAGCGAAAAAGCGAATGAAAGTCTTTATAAAATTTCCACTATTTGGAAATTAAGTAGGTAACCTATGGATAGCATTTATCAATTTAACGCACCACTTTATAACAGTGAAAGTTTTCCTCTTAGCCAGTTAAAGGGCAAAACCATACTTATTGTTAATACAGCCAGTAAGTGTAACTTTTCGGTGCAATTAAGCGCCCTCGAAAAGCTGTATCAAGAATACAAAAGCAGCGGATTTACAATATTGGCGTTTCCGTGTAATCAATTTGGTCAAAATGAGCCTCTTGATAATTTAGCCATTAAAGACTTTTACCAAGCGCAATTTAACGTATCGTTTGAGGTGTTTGGGAAAGTAATGGTAAACGGCCCTGAAGCACACCCACTGTTTAATTATTTAAAATCGCATACGCGTGGTATTTCTCAAAACCGCGCAATAAAGTGGAACTTTACAAAGTTTTTAATTAATACCGAAGGGCAACTAGTTGCGCGTTACGCACCACGTACCAAGCCCGAAACGCTAAAACACGTTATTGAAGCCAACTTGCAAAAAAAAACGAGTGGTAAAAAAAGCCCAAAAATAGTAACAAACTTTGCAGCATTAAAAGGCATTTAGTTATTTTAAAACAATAAAGTGGCGCTTATTAAAGCGGATTACCTAAAAGTAGTTTAATGTTATAAAGATGAGCATATAAGCGTTGGAGCTAATAACATGAACATTGCTTTTTTTAGCACTCAAAAGTACGAGCAGCCTTTTTTTGAGCAAAGCATTACAGGCCAAGGTAGTGTATCGATTACTTATTTAGAGCAATCTCTTAATCAAAACACCGCCATTTTAGCTAAAGACTTTGATGCTATATGTGTATTTGTAAACGACACCGTTGATGACGCTGTAATAAAGCAGCTTGCAAGCTTTGGTATAAAAACCATTTTACTACGTTGTGCGGGGTTTAATAACGTAGATTTACCTGCTGCAAAAGCAAATAGCATGAACGTATTACGCGTACCCGCATACAGCCCAGAAGCCGTAGCAGAGCACTGTATTGCACTTATGCTTACGCTTAGCCGTAAAACGCATAAGGCCTATAACCGCGTACGCGAAGACAACTTTGATTTAAACGGTTTATTAGGCTTTAACCTGCACAGCAAAACGGTTGGAATAATAGGTTGCGGTAAAATTGGCCTTGCGCTTTGTAATATATTAAATGGCTTTGGTGCAAACGTTTTAGTGTGCGACCCATATGCACAACCTGGTAATTACACCATTACCGATTTAGATTCGCTGCTCACTAAAAGCGATATAATTTCACTGCACTGCCCACTAACAGATCAAACTCACCACTTAATAAATGATGAAGCATTTAATAAAATGAAACCCGGCGTTATGCTTATTAATACCTCTCGCGGTGCGCTGCTTAATAGTAAAGCGTGTATAAACGCACTTAAAACTAAAAAACTGGGGTATTTAGGGCTCGACGTGTACGAGCAAGAGTCTGAGCTATTTTTTAAAAACCACAGCGATGAAATAAATCAAGACGATATATTCTCGCGCTTAGTCAGTTTTAAAAATGTATTAGTAACAGGTCATCAGGGATTTTTTACCCAAGAAGCACTTACCGAGATTGCCAATACAACCATACAAAATGCGCTGGAAGTTTGTGAAAGTAAGCCGCTAACTAATGAGGTTTTATAAGTTATTTTAAATAGACACAAAAAAGCGAAGTGAGTTTATAAGTTCACTTCGCTTTATTAATCTATTTTTAATGCTAGCTCTATGGCTTAGCCATAATCACCCAAAGGCTACGTTAGCAAATACCAGGGTCATTAATATTGGGCACACAAAACGAATGTACTGAGCAAACCAATAGTGAATCCCTGTTGTTGCTTCATGTAATTTATTCCCACGCTGCCACATCCAACCTACTGTAATAAAGTAAAATAATCCCATAAGCGGTAATTGGTATTGGGTAAACAGCATAATTACCAAACCAAATAACCAATCAAAGTTTAATATAATCGCGCTTGCACATATAAGTACGACTAAACTGACTGCCCACGTTGCTTTAGTGCGGTTCACATTATGGTTTTCGACTAAAAAGGCAACCGGGATCTCAGTGGTTGATATAGTTGATGTAACCGATGCAATTGACATAAGTACAAAAAACAACAAGCCGACTAATAAACCAATTTCGCCCATCGTGTTAAATAGCTCTGGTAAAATGGCAAAAATAAGCTGCCCTTCGCCAATTAATTTACCGCCGTTAAACACTTCAACACCGTTATGCTGCGCTACATAAATGGCAGGCACAATGAGTAAACCGGCTAAAAACGCCACGCTTGTATCGAGTAGTGCAACGCTTGCGGTTAGTTTTGGAAGGTTTGCATCTGGCTGTAAGTACGAGCCGTAAATCATCATACAACCTACACCTAATGAGAGCGAAAAGAACGCCTGCCCCATTGCTGCAATAATTAAATTTGGGTCGAGCACTTGGCTAAAATCAGGTATTAAATACGCGGCAAAACCTTCGCTTGCGCCATCTAAGCTGGCTATATAAACAATTAAGCCAATTAATAAAACCAGTAACAACGGCATTAAACGGCGCGACCAGGTTTCAATACCCGACTTAACCCCTTTTAAAATAATGCTGGCTGTTAAAATAAGCATAAGTGGCGTAAATACAAAATTACGCAGTACCGAGTCACTGTGTAAAAAGTCGCTTGCGGCATCAAAGCCAAAAAATGAGGTTATGGGCTCAATGGCGTATGAAAGCATCCACCCAGCTACAATAGAATAAAAACTAAGCATAACCACAGCGCCCGCAAGGCCAATATAACCTGCGGCAGCACCTATTTTTTTATTAGTATTTTGCCATGCATCGCCAAGGGCTTTTACTGGATTTGCTTGTGCCTTGTGACCTAAGTAAAGCTCAGTATAAAGCGCCGGCAATGCCAATAAAAAAATGACAATAAAGTAAACGAGTAAAAATGCACCACCACCATGGTTGGCCGCTTGTGTAGGAAAACCCCAAATATTACCTAAACCCACTGCTGCGCCAGCAGCGGCTAAAACAAAACCAAATCGGCTTTGAAAGCCATCACGCACTTGTGCCATACATCTACAAATCTGTTATTATTTTGATAGTTGTGAATTAAACCATATTTCATGCCAGCTGAGTAATAAAATTGCTCGTTGAATAAATAAGCTCTGCTAACCGCTCATAATTACAGCGGCTCACTCATTTTAAGCATTTATGACCGCACATTATTTTAAAAACACCTTAAGTATTACTCCTATTCAATTAACAAACTTACCGTTAGCTAATAACAGTATTTTATTATTTGATGCTACAAAACTAGATGTGAGTAAATTTAATTTACCTGATTACTTTAGCCCGTTTGAGCTGAGCGTTATAAACCGCCGTAAAAGAGCGCAAGCAAAACAAGAATACTTGGCTACCCGTATATTGCTAAAACAGCTGGTTAAAATAGCTAAGCCACACTACGCAAACACACCGCTAAATGCTATGAGCACTCAATTTGACGAAGCGAGCGCAAAACTACAGTTATATGTTAGTGACGAGGTTATTAATACCTGTATTTCGCACTCTCATGGTTTGGTTGGCGTAGCACTTAACTTAGCTAAAACTGAGTTTGGTTTTGATATTGAAAAAATAAGCTTAAAGCGCCCATTTGAAAAGCTCGCTAAGCATTTTTATCACGCAGACGAAATAGCACTAATTGCCAAGCCAAGTAATACGCAAACCCAAGCTAATACCTTTTTTAGAATTTGGACATTAAAAGAGTCGCTTGCTAAAGCCACCAGCCGCCCTATTGCTAAATTGCTTAGCCCTAATGTGTTTAACGAGTTAAATATGGCAACACTCAGTGCGTCAAGTAACTGTGTTACCGTTGAAAGTAATGACAAACACACCCAATTTGATGTAACTGTAGCGCATAAAAAAAGCACCGACTGGCGATGCTTTTTAATAACAGACTTTATACTTTAACTGTTTATTTTACACCTCTAATAGGCGGCTATGTATAGCTTGTACCACGTTATCTGACTCGCCCTGCTCTACTAAAAAGCAAAGGTTGTGCTTACTTGCACCATGGCAAATTAAACGAATATTAAACTCTTTTAGTACATTCATTAGGTTCATTTCGTGCTGACGAAGCTGTATTTCTGAGCCAATAAGCGCCACTAACGTTAAGTTGTTTTCAACCGATACATGACAAAATTCAGCAAGCTTATCTAAACACGCTTGCTCAAGCTCTGGGCGAGAGGCATTAGGCGCGTTATCGAGGGTAATGGCTACGCTTATTTCAGAGGTAGTAACTAAATCTACCGATATATTAAACTCACTTAAAATGGTAAACACGCGGGCTAAAAAGCCACTTGCCAATAGCATTTCAGGGCTTTTAAGGGTGAGCAATATTTGGTTTTTACGTTGTGTTACGGCGCGTATACCTGGTTGCTGCGATTTTTCACGCTCAATCCATGTACCACCGCGCTCTGGCTCACGGCTTGAACCTACAAATACATTAATGTGGCTGCGACTCGCTGGTAAAATAGTGGCTGGGTGCAATACTTTTGCGCCAAAGGTGGCCATTTCTGCGGCTTCGTCAAAGCTTAAACGGGCTATAGGTGTTGCTTTTGCACACAAACGAGGGTCTGTGCTAAAAATACCCACTACGTCGGTCCAAATATGTACGCTTTTAGCGTTAATCGCTTCAGCAAGTAATGCAGCGCTGTAATCTGAGCCACCACGGCCAAGCGTGGTTGTTTGGCCAAATTCGTCGCTGCCAACAAAACCTTGAGTCACAATTACCTGCTCATCTAATAGCGGAATTAATACTTCTTTAGCCGCTTGCGCTGTGGCTTTAACATTAGGTGTTGCTTTACCAAACTGGCTGTCGGTTTTAAGTACTTTTCGTACATCAAAACGGTCAGCATTTAAGCCTTTTAAACGCAGCACTTGTGCAAATAAGTACGACGATAAACGCTCACCAAAGCTAAGTAGCTCATCGTGCTGCTGATCAGTTGTTAGTGTTTCAAGCGCTAGTGTTTGGAATGCTTTTAATGTTTCGTTAAAGCCTACGGCTAAATCGGCATCAAGCGATAATTCATCTAAAATAGCGTGCTGAATGGCTAGCACGCCGTCTATGTGTTCTTGGCGCTGCTCTGGGGTAATACTTGATTTACACAGTGCAACTAAGTGATTAGTTACGCCGGCACTGGCGCTCACAGCTACAATACGTACGCTTTTATCTGCAACGATAATTTCGCTGCAGCGACTCATCGCTTCAAAGTTTGCAACACTGGTTCCGCCAAATTTGGCAACGATGTAATCTGATTTTGCGCTGAACTCTGTTTTAGGCACTGTTTGTGGCGCTGATTGGGTAGTCATTTAGTCTCCTTTCGCGGTATCCAAACCGCAATAAAACAAGAAGAACTTGGCAAAGGAATGCTTGAAGATAAGTCCGCTGCCAGAAGCTCTCCACCTATATTGGTGACAGTTTTGAGGATTCAGCCCCATAAACCGAAAAACAATAGCGACGTACCATTGTTTTTCTCGGCGAGTACTTCCCTCTTTAATGGTTATTGGCGTTCGTCACCTACCATTAAATACCTAAGTATCGCACCTCTTCTGAATGCTTTATTAACCATTGGCTAATAAAACAAAGCCCCGCTAATTAGCGGGGCTTTGAAAGTTATCGTTTAGACGTCTAGGTGTCAAGCATTTATAGTAAATATTAAACAAAACCACCCATAAAGTAAGCGCCTGCATAACCTACGGTATAACAAATTAATAATTGCAGCGATAATTTAAAGTAGCTAGTAAAAGTAAGTGCTTTAAGTTTGCTCATGGCAATAATACCCGCTGCCGAACCAATTATAAGCATTGACCCACCTACACCTGTTGCATAGGTAAACGACAACCAATGTTGCTGACTCATTACTATATCTGCTTTTAATAGCGCAGCAGTAAGCGGTACGTTATCAACCCCTGCCGATAGTATTCCCATTAAATAGTTAGCGTATTCAGGTGCCATTACTGTATATAAATCGGTAAATTTACTTAAAATACCAATTTCTTTTAATGCGCCAACAAGTAAAAGCACACCCACAAAAAACAGTAGCGTGTCGTATTCTATGTCGCGCACAAAATCGATGATGTCTTTGTTTATATCTTTTTTGCGCATTAAAAATTGCGCCACTAAAAACATAACCGATAAGCCAAATAAAAACGTTAATAGCGGCGGTACGCTATAAATTACGCTAAGTGTTAACGTACTTACCACGGTTGATAAAAAAATGATGGCGATGGTAATGTCGGTTTTTTCTATACGTTTTTTTTGCGAGCCCACAAACTCTATTTGCCCTTTCATACCAATAGAGAGTAAAAGCGCTAATAGCATTACACTTATAAACGCAGGCGCTATAAGCAGTAATAAGTTTGCAATAGAAACCTTGCCGTCCAAAAATATCATTAAGGTGGTTACATCACCGGTTATTAGCGATACACCGCCAGAGTTAACCCCAAACACAATAAGTGTGGCGTATTTAATGAGCTTTTTAGTTTCAAGATTTAACGACATAACCACAGCAAGTGATATAAGCGTAGCGGTTACATTGTCAGAAATAGACGAAAACAAAAAAGCAAAGCCGCCCACTAAAAACATAAGCTGCCGTTCGCTAATGCTTTTAGGCATAACCCGGTGCACAATATTTTCTATAAATCCTTTAGAGTTTAAATACGCAACAAAGGTCATAGCGGCCATTAAAAACAGCCACAGTGAGGCTATTTCTAATATGTTTTCGTTAAGAAGATGCTGAATAGTTGCTGGGCTTTGCCCATGAAGAGGGTTAACAAAAAGTATAATCCAACAAAGCGTTCCAAAAAAGAGTGTTGTTTTAGCTTTATTTACGTGAATTATATCTTCTATAACGATCAGTAAAAAGGCAATCGCTATTAGGGTTAAAATTATCGAGGGGACCATGGTAGTTAAATAACCTTTGATATAGTTTTAACAGAACGTTCAAATAACTCACATTTGATCGTTCCTAATTTTGGTGCGGATTTTAGCACCACAGATGTGCAAAAACTATTATTAAATGGTCTTAAAAACGAATACTATATGCAGGCAAAATACGTAATAATGAGTCCTTTGTAAGAACTCAATAATAAAATACTAGGATGTTGTAACCTCATATGATCCCAGCTAAAAAGCTGCTAAATACCCTTAGCGAACATTGGGGTGTTTTAGAGCTATTATTTAAACGTTTTAAAATGGCCGACTTTAGCCTAAAAGACGTACAAAACGCCATTAAGCAAAAGCAGCCCACATGGACAAACGAGCGCATATACAAAGAAACAAATCGCTTGCTCAATCAAGATATACTCATTCCATTGGCTAAATCTTCTCAGCTTGAAATTAACCGTGCCATTGCCGATTTTGCGACCTTTTTATTACAAGAAGAACACCTAGGTTTAGCACAAGAAATTAGCGTTTTGGTTGATGACTTAGCCCGTCTAGGAAACCGTTTAGATAATGCTGGCGAAATGGAAGACTTTGACGATTTGCGCCGTTTTAGCCGCATTATGGATGATCGGGTGCGTAAAATAATGAAGCTCTACGCGCACAACGAAAACGCCATATTAAATATTGTTGAGCAAGCTAAGTCTGATCACGCTGTGCAATCTTTACAAAAGCGCTACAAAGCCGTAATAGAAGCCTTTGACGAATACATAGAGCCGATGCTTGAAATGGTCGATATTAGGGGCGATTTTCATGCCTGCTTTACAATTATTGAGCAACAAATAAGTAAGCAAATAGAGCACATTGAGCGCTCGGGTAAAGCCTACAACGACAAACGCATGCTTGAGCAGTTACGTACCCGTATACTCGAAATGCATTTAGTTGGCCGAGAAAGCTTACGTAAAAGTGCCGATATGCTCATGCCACTGCGCGAAGAACTACGCCGTAATAACTTAATTACCCGCCAAGCGGCAAAAGTGCTCGGCCTGGTGCGTAAAAATGGCGTAGACAACATGCTGAGTGCGGTACAGCCAAACTTTGTAAGCGATGCGCAGCGCTATTCGCTTGGGCAGCAGCGCCATATAGTGGCTTACATGGCAAGCTTAGTGGAATTTGAACATGAAGAATACCAGCTTCCAGAGCAACAAGACGTACCGGCTTTTGTAACGCCTAACATTCCTGATTACCACGATGTTAAAAAAACCTTTGCAAAACGCTTTAATAAAAAACGCAAAAAGCCTCAACCACTGCTGCAATTTTTAGATGAAAGCTATCCCGACCTAGACGCCGACGAAATGCTATTTTTGTATCAAAAACTAGTCAGCGACAGCGACGTGCATATTAGCCAAAGCGATGAAAAAACGCGCGTAAAAATAGCCGGCCAACACTTTTCATTATACCCATTTAATTCAGCGCCTCAGCCAGATACAAAGGCAGACGAGTAACACATGACACATATAAACCTAGACGAGCTAACACACCTGCAAGCCATTAATAAAAAATTAGTTGCGGGTTATCATATTTGCGAACAAGACAACGTAATGTGGCAAGAGCTTGACCAACACATAGACGCCTACAGTGCTTTATTTAACGCCCTTGGCCACGATTTAAAACACGACAGCCGCGGCTTTTACTACTTTACAAGTGACGAAAGCACGCCAAATATGGGCAAAATATCCCGTGCTATCGCACTTACTATTTACATTTTAATTGAGCATTTTGCCAATACGGGTAAAGACCCAATGCGCGCCTTGTTTGATGACGTAAACGATTTAGAATTGATGCAAACCTTAGTGCAAATTAACAAACACTTATTTGATCAGCTTGAGATATTTTCGGGCTCAGATTTACGTAAAGACGTATACCTGCGCATGGTACGTTTAGGCCTTGCCCGCGAAGTAGAAGGCGGATTTATGCTACAAGCGCCTATTCACCGCTATATTGATGCACTCATGGAAGTAAACGAAGAAACCTACATTACGGAGGACGAGGAATGAAAAACCTATACGGACTGAGTAAACTCGCCTTACTTAATACTGCAGGCTATGCAAAATGTGTGATCCCGCTTGATAAAAGCAGCTCTATTTGTGCACCTAACAATACCGGTAAAAGCTCGGTTATTAACGCTCTGCAATTTCCGCTTATTAACGATTTACGCTTAACCGAATGGGACGGACACGATTTAGATGAAACCCGTAAGTTTTATTTTTCATCGGATCAGTCGTACATTTTACTAGAAGCTAACCTCCCTCATGGCTCGGTTGTTATTGGTGTAGCGGGCCTTGGTAAAATAGCCGGTTACGCACATCAGTACTTTTGTTACCAGGGCAAACTTGATTTAGAGCAGTACACGCAAGGTAATACCATAATTAAGTTTACCAGGCTGTTTAATCATTTAAAATCGCTTAATTACAACCCTATTGAGCTAAAAGCACAAGAGCTGAACGCCCTACTTACCGGTGGCGCAACCCCGTTTGATGGCGACATTAATTTAAAAATGATCCCGCTTAATAACGTGCAAGACTCCGCTATTTATAAAGAAATTTTTAGGCGTATTCTTAACTTACACAAATTAGGCGCAAGCGATGTTAAACGCTTTATGCTGCGTGTGTTTGAGCGACATATGTCAAACTCTAAGGTTGATTTTTACGAAGTATGGCGTCGCTCGTTTGACAAAGTAAACCGGGCTAAGCGCGAATTAAAAGCCCTTGAATCAATGCAAGAGCCAATAAGCGCACTTGAATCAATGCTTGAAAATCAAACCGTGCTTAAAGGTAAATTAGCAGCGTACGCGCCTAAAATTGACCAAGCACTCATTGACTTTGACACCTACCAAGAAGAGCAGCTTAGTGAACTTGGTATAGCACTTGAAGACATTGAACACGAAAAGCACGAATTTGAGAAAAAACAAAGCCTATACGTACAGCAATCGCGCGATATAGAGCGCAAACAAACTCAAATTGAGCAATGGTTTTTAGATTACAGCGCCCTTAAAAGCGAGTTTGAACTGGTAAATAAAGCCACAATTAAAACCAACCTTGGCCAACTTAAGCAAGACTACGAGTCGCTTTCGCACTCTATTACCAGCGCACAAGGGCAAAGCCTGCACACGCTTGATTACCGTATTAGCGAAACGCAAAAACAAATCAAAAGTTTAAAACTGCAGCTTAAAAACCTTGAGTTTAATTTGTTTACCCGTATGCGCGAAGACCTATCACTTAAAGAAGTAGAAGAAATATCGCGCATTTTAAACCCCGACCTACTCTCGTTTGCAACCACCACTAATGGCGATATAACCATTAATGACGAAGACGCCTTTGGGGAGTTTTTATCGCTATTAAGTGAAAATGTTAAAGGCGGTGTGCTAACGCTTCCAGGCGCAAGTATTAAACTTAAAAAGCTCTCGCCAGTACACATGCAAAGCGGCGAAAACAAAGAGCAATTAACAGCGCAGTTGAGTGCACTTGAACACTCATTAAAAGAGTTTAAACAACAGCGCGAAGTGGCTGCAAATGTTGCCGATAAACAAAAAGAAAAAGACGCACTCTACGATGAACTAATGAGCCTTGAGAGCGCCCTAAAACGTTTAGAGCAATTTGAGGTAATGCAGCAGTCGGTAGACGCGCAAGCCATGCTAAAAGAGCAATTATTAGCAGAGCGCGAACAAGTTGACGACTACCTGCAAGACATTCAAAAAAATAGTGGCTCAATTGCAGATAGACGCTCGTTAATTAAATCGAAACAAGAGCAAATTAATCGTCAAACCGAGCGCCTACGCCAAGTTAAAAGCGAGCGAATTGATCACACTCTCGATTTATACAGCGGTAAAGTAACCCCATACATGATTGATATAACTGTCGATTTTGATAATTTAAGCGATTTAGTACATCACTTTAATAAAGACTGCCAAGAGCTGCGCAATTTTGACATAAACGTACGTAATACCTATTTGCATGTATATAACGCAGGCATTACTAAGTTCGATAACGAAAACGACGAATTTACTAAATACCAAAAATTAATTAGCGCATTTCACAACCTTGATAACGAACGCGATGCCGTTGAGCGCCAAGGACGCGTGGCACTAACCGAAGTAGCCGCAACCATTAAAGGCTTGAGGGAAGATTTAGACCGCCTTCGCCGCGAGATGAATAGCTTTAATAAAGGCATAAGCCAGCACCGTATTTCTAACCTTCAAGCGTTTAAAATTAACGTAATACCGCGCAAAATGCTGGTTGATAGTATTGATACTATTATCAGCACGTCGCATCAGTTTGAGCAAGGCGACACCCTTGATTTACTAAGCCAAGAACCCTTTAGCGAAAGCGCAGTAAACGAAGCAAAAGATCACTTAATAAAACTTGCCTCGGACAAAGCAGGCCTCACCTTAACTGATTTGTTCGACATTCGTTTTGAAGTGGTAAACCGCGCAGGTGAAACCGAACACTTTGAAAAAATAGACTCAGCCGGCTCAAACGGAACTCGTATTACTATTAAGTTATTATGCGGCATGTTGTTTATTCGTTACTTATTAAGCGATCAAGAACAAAACCTTTACCGTATACCTATTTATATAGATGAAGCGGCTGATATCGACCCGCAAAACCAAAAAGCAATTATAGAAACTGCACTGAGCTTTGGCTTTGTGCCTATATTTGCCTCGGTTAAGCCACAAATAAGTTGTGACTACATTGTGCCTATTCGTTCAGTAAAAGATGGCGCACAAAACTGGGTAGACGAAAAAGATTGGATAGAAGTCGAACACAGTTAATTGGCCATTAAGGCTCAGCTATTAAACTAAAATATAGAACGTTAAAATAATACACATTTAAATGATGTGTGTTATTTTAAGGTAACGCATTTTATTGGAGCAAACGTAATGAAAAATATACTTATTGTTGCAGCGCTAGCACTACTTACAGCCTGTACACAAACCCCTGATTGGGATTACGACAAATCAGCTAACTTTAGTAATTTTAAAACATTTGCTTGGGTAGAAAACGCGAGCTTAACTAAAGACACCACAAATTATCAAATTAACGGCTTAATGGAAAAACGCGTACGTACCGCTGTTAATAAAGAGCTTAGCCAAACGTTGGGTATGAGCTTAGTAGACGCAGCACAAGCGGATGTACTTGTTAACTACCATGCATCGGTAGATAAAGAGCTTGAAGTAGATACCTTTAACGTAGGTTACGGCGCTCGTTGGGGATACTGGGGTACAGGTTTTCAACGTGATACAACAGCCCGTGAGTATGAAGTAGGCACTTTAGTGATTGATATTATCGACCGCGAATCAAATCAACTTGTATGGCGTGGTGCTAAAGAAGGCCGTTTAAAGAAAAACCAATCGCCTGAGCAACGCGAAGCGTCAATTAAAGAAACAGTCGCTAATATTTTAAGCAACTTCCCGCCGCACAAGCAGCTGTAAGTTTAAGTTAGTTGTTTAAAAGCTCACAGTATGTGAGCTTTTTTGTGGCTGTTTGTTTTGGGACTTTAGATTTAAGTAATTACGAGCTATGCTCGTCACGTCAGCAAGCTGCACGTCTACAACTACCCCGAGCTAAATTTAAGTTGTAGGCGCTAATTATTTGTGCAAGAAGGAGAGCTTTAAATTATGTATAATTTTTCTAATATAATTAAAGTTTTGAGCCTATCTAAAGTAGCGTTGACAGTATTACCTTTATAAATAGATTTTAGCAAAAACACTTACATAACTCCCTGCGAATGGTATTTACAGTAAACTGAAGATCAAGCTATATTTGTTTTAGAGTATTAAGAGAATAAAAAGGTTAAATAAAGGATTAAAATGAAACCTACATGCCCTAGCTGTCAGAATAAAATTAATAGTACAAATATAATAAACACTAATAAAAAAGGATTTTTATTGAAAAGCAATGCCCTTCTTGCCTTGAATGGTTTGGTTTAAATAAAACACTAGAAGTTTTAAAAACAGCTGGAATATCACTTTTATTAATAACTAGCCTACTAAATATTTTCAGTATTAAAAGTGAATATAGCTCAATTTTCTCAACCGTTGGCTTTGCCGGAATATTTACAGCTATGCTTATTACTTTTTTTAGTAAACATGAAGCAATCAAATAATACTAAACCAAGAAAGAAGCCAAAAATAAAACACGCTAATATTAGTAATACTAGAATGCTGTTGAACCAAGTAGCATTCTCTTTGTTTTCTTTTGCTTTAGGGTTATTACTTATAATAATCGCAGTAAAATCTATATACGACGGTTATGTTCATACACCAACAGATTATCGTGTTGAATCTGAGGTTTATTTTTTCTCGACCTCTCCATTTGCTTATATTTTTAACCTTCTTTTTTACTTAGGATGTGGGATCTTTTTTTTAGCAGTACCATACCTAAGTAGAGACATGTTTCCGCGTAAAAAAAGAAAAACTAAGCAAAAAATAAACAATAGTTTTAATTAACTCGCTTTGTATTTATACAATAACTCAAAGGGTATATGGCAATAATCACCAGGGTTGTTAGTTAATCGGTCTTGATGCTCAGGATCGCTTGGTACGTAATTAGTAAGCTTCTCAACGCTTACTACAACTTTTTCGGCATCACTGCGCTTATTTATATAATTGCTTGCTGCGTCTAAATGGTTTTGGTGTTTGCTGTAAATAGCAGTGCGGTATTTAGGGCCTACGTCATCTCCTTGTTTATTAATACTATATGGGTCAATAATTTCAAAAAAGTAGTCAAACAGCTTATTTAGGCTAACGGCGTTTGGGTCAAAAGTTACCTTTACGCACTCTGCATAACCATCATATTCGCCATCTGTCGTTTTACTTGTACCATTAGCACGACCCGCTTGCGTACTAGCAACGCCTGGTAAGTGTTTCATAAACTCTTGTACACCCCACAGGCAGCCACCAGCAAAGTAAATAGTATTATGTTCTTTAGTATCCATTATAAATGTTACCTAATAAGTGATTATACCGATTGCATTAAAATAGTGTTCTATTATAGCGCCAAGAAAATAGCGCAATAACAAGGCGAAAATTATGACATATAGTTGTTCTATATAAATAATTTTTAACGGAGTGAGTGTGCTATTTAATACGATAGAATGACCATGTTTTTAATAAAGTCGGTATTACGTAAATGGTTATCAAATGCAGTTATTAACAAATTAATGTACAATCGCGCACAAAATGACTGCTGTTATATTTAGCTATTTTATCATGCTCAAGTATGAGCTTTGAAATTTATTGTAACCGCAGCTTCAAATAAAAAACGACGAGAAACACATGAACCGCACACCACACATTATATTACCTGCCCTTTTATGCAGTGTTACCCCATTTGCTTATGCCAATACACAACCTGATGAGTCAACAATTGAGCAAATAACGGTTGAAGCCTCACCTACTGCGAATAAACTGCCTGTGGGTACATTTGACTCACCTATTTCTAATTTAGAGTACGACCCGCGTGTTGATCTTCAATCGCGTAATATGGCTGAGGCACAAGCTGATGTAACTATTCGTGGTGGTATTTTTGAAAACACCGGTTTTAGAGTGGGAAGTGCTACCCTGCTTGACCCGCAATCTGGTCATTATTTTGCTGAAATACCCATAGCACCACAAATGCTAAGTGGCCCAGATGTTTTAACCGGTGCTGATAACGCACTGTACGGTATGAACAGCTCTGTAGGTACAGTTTCGTTTGGTTGGAAACCAATTATTACTGGCGGTAGTGTATCGCTTGGTACTGGTACAAATGACTTTAACCTGCAAAGTATTCACGCTGCTAAAAACACACAACTTGATAGCTTAGCTAACTATACCCTTGGCTTTGAAGGTGAGTATTCTCATTCGCAAAGTGATGGCACTATTGATAATGGCGATCATGACTTTTCGCGCGCCTCTGCACGCGTGCAATTAGCAAGCGAGCATAGCCAAACCGATTTATTTTATGGCTCGCAAGATAAGTTTTTTGGCTGGCCTAACTTATATACCCCTTTTGGCGTTAACGAAACTGAAGATCTAGAAACACGCCTTTGGATGCTTAATTACAAACAAACCTACGCTGATAACAGTCACTTTGAAGTATCGGCGTATTACCGTACCCATGACGATCACTATATTTACTCGCGCGAAAACCCAAGTGCATTTGAAGCGTTTCATAAAAGTGAAGTTAAATCGCTTGCTCTTTCGGGCCGCCATACACAAAGCAATGCACTGGCAATAAATTACTCGGCACAATTTATTGATGATTCAATTGAATCAACAACACTTGAAAACAACTTTACCTCACGAAAATATTATAAACTGAGTATATTGCCCCAATACACTATGGCGCTAAAGGCTAACCAACAGCTTATATTTCGTTTAGGGGCTGCGTATGACGATACAAATCGTGATGATGCTGAGGTATCAGCCATTGGTGATATAACCTTAAATACCCAAAATAATGACGGCACAGCGCAAAGCCTTTATTTATCATACGCGCAGGCGAGTCAAGTTGCAGGCTATACAGCCATTGGCGGTAGCGATTCTGGCGGGTTATTTAGAAGTAACTACAACCTTGAGCGCGAAACGACTTCAAACTTAGAGCTAGGTTTATTACTTGAAGAGCAAAGCTGGCAGTTAAACTCGGCTATTTTTTATCGAAAAGATAATAACTTAACCGACTGGACCTTTAATTTTGACTCCACCTCTGCGCGCTTTGCCAACCCGGTTGATATTGATACTGCAGGGGTTGAATTTTTAGCGACTAAGCACTTTGATACTGCAAAACTTATTGCTAGCTACACCTATTTGCATAAATCAGAAAACTATGGCGCTGCCGATATTGATGCCAGTTTTTACGCGTTAAACTTTCCTGATCACCGTTTAACACTCGGCGCTGTGTACAACCCAACTGATATTTTAGAATTTAGAATAGATAACGAATGGCGTACACAACACAAAAACGCGCTTAGAAACGGCCACGACAACGCGTTATTTACCCAGCTAACGCTTAAAATAACCCCGCCTCAGTTAAGCAATTTATTTATTACTTTAGCGGCTGATAACTTATGGAATGAGTCGTTTGAAGAAATACCAGGTACACCAGGACGCGGTGAGCAATATACGTTAAGCGCAACGTATAGTTGGTAATTAAAACTTTAGGAATTTATTAGGTACCTGCTTATAGGTGGGTACCTAATAAATTTAATTTAGGAAAATACTGCAAGTACAAAAACAGCGGAAAATAAACCTAAAAGCCATGCATAAATTAACTGTGCAACGGTAAACATAATAGGGTCTTCTTTAATATAAAATTTATTGTTACCTCCAAAAGTCCAGCCATTGTTAAATGAATGAACTAATAAACCACCAAACATAGTGATTAATAACAAAGAGATAAATATATCTGAACCAGTTAAAGTATTAGGATCAACCTCTGCTCCTATTGGAGCACCAAAAATAAGCCCAAAAAAACATATTCCTAATAAGCGTTCAAATTCACTTGTTGTTTTTATATTTGGTTCACTAGATTCTAACTGAGATTCGGTTTGTTCATTATAAGCAGCTAAGTTATTTTCTCTTTTAGAATACTCATTCATTAGAGCCTGATAATTTCCAACGTACTTTTGTTTATCTATGCTCTTTATGGCTTCTTCAAGCTCAGTTAATGAGTACTGTGAATAATCAACTCTGATCATATATTCCCTTAGTAAATTGAAGTATTAATACTCCAATCTGAGTTTATTAAGTACTTAGCGTTACCTTAAATGTAAATATATGTGTATTAACCTCGTAAGCTAGGTTAATTGCTCAAGCTCGGTTATAAGCGCTAGAGCCTCTGCATTTGTTGACCCACACACATCAAATGTGGCGCTAAAATCGCTACATACTTTTGGGCGACTTTCATCGCCAAATAATTTACATAAATTACGCTCATCTAGCTGAATACAACGCTCTCCGGCTTTTTTACCATTCGGCATTCCTGGGATTGGGGAGCTAATACTCGGTGCAATGCAACACGCACCGCAGCCTAAACGACACGTCATAGGCTCAGTTTTCATAATAACCTCAGTTAATAAAACTATGCAATTTGCAGTGTACTTTCACTCATGCATAGTCAATTGTTTATTTGTAATACACACATGTAATGCTTTGTTACATCTTCAAACGCCTTGTAAACACTTTATTGCGTATTATTGCCTTGTCACCAAATATATGAAGGAATGCCTTGTGGCTACTAAAAAACAAATTTTACTACCAATCGCGGTTTTAGCTGCCGGGATTGCACTCGCAATTGGCCTTTCAGCAATGAAAACGCCACCAGAAGAAAAACCAGAGCAAGACACTCGCCCGCTGGTTGCGGCAAAAAGTGTAAACATTGATGCTATTACGCTTGATGTAAAATCGTACGGCGTTGTAAAACCTAAAGACCGTACCGAGCTGGTTGCTCAAGTAAGCGGGCAAGTTATTTCAGTAGCCGGGCAATTTGTAGAAGGCGCGTTTGTTAAGCAAGGCGATATTTTAGCACGAATTGATCCAAATGATTACGAAGCCGACTTTATTGAAGCACAAGCAGGCCTTGCACAAGCAAGTTCAGCACTTGAAATAGAGCGTGCACAAGCCCACGTGGCTAAAGCAGAATGGGAACGTATTAAATCAGACTCAAGCGATGCGATTGCCTCGGAGCTTTATTTACGTAAACCACAACTTGCTGAAAAAATGGCAAATTTTAAATCTGCTCAAGCCCGTGTAAAACGCACTAAACGTAACTTAGAACGTACGTACATAAAAGCCCCTTACGATGCAATTATAAATGAGCGCACTATTAGCTTAGGCTCTGTTGTAAGCGCAGGCAGTAAATTTGGTGAGCTTAGCGCGACAGCAGTTGCAGAGGTACGTTTACCGGTTGCAGATAAAGAGCTGCAATATTTAAATAATGGCGGTATTGGCGCACAGGTAACGCTTAACGCAGAATTTGCTGGTAAGCAAACTACGTGGCAAGCCAAAGTGGTGCGTAGTGAAGGGATTGTTGATCAAACCAGCCGTATGAGCTATTTAGTTGCGCAGTTACCTACCCCGTATGCTGATAACACTAAGCCACTTCGTTTTGGTTCGTACATTAACGCCACAATTGAAGGGCGAGCGCTGGATAACGCGATTATTGTCCCGCACCATTTAGTTAAAAATAACAAAATTGCTATTTTAAATGACAATCAAACTCTTAGCTTTAAAACGCTTAATATTGTACGTGAGCAAAATGGCATGGTAATAGCCGACCAAGGGTTAAATAATGGCGAGCAACTTATTACCTCTGCCCTTGAATACCCAACAGAAGGCATGGCGGTTAAGCTAGAAGGCAATGAGCCTAAAAGCGATGTAACTCAATTAGCACTTAAAGAGGATACGCCATGAGTACCTCAGAAAAAGGCTTAATTGCTTGGTTTGCACGTAACCCAGTTGCGGCAAACCTAATTATGATTTTTATACTTATTGGCGGGCTTTTAACGGCGCTGACAATTCGTAAACAGGCATTTCCGCAGTTTGAAAGTAACTGGGTGAGTATTGAAGCGGTATACCCAGGCGCAGCCCCGCAAGAGGTTGAAGAAGGTATAACCATAAAAATAGAAGAAAACCTTGAGGGTACCGAGGGTATAAAACGTTTAATAACCTATTCTAACCGAGGTTATTCGCAAGCGTGGGTAGAAATAGAAGAAAAATACGACCTACAAGAAGCCCTAGACGAAATAAAAGCGCAAGTAGACTCTATTAATACCTTTCCAGCTGGGATGGAACGCCCCGTTATTCAACGTGAAAAATTTCAGCAAGAGGTAATGATCCTCGCGCTTTATGGCGACATGAGCTACTACCAGCTTAAAGAGCTAGGTAATGACATAAAAGATGAACTACTCGCCTTACCAGGCGTTAACTTAGTCGATTTTTACAGTGGCCTAGATTACGAAATTGGCATAGAAATAAGCCCCGATAAACTACGTGAATTCGGCCTAACGTTTAGAGATGTATCAAGTGCAGTGCAAAACTTTTCTACCAATATGTCGGCAGGGCAAATTCGTTCTGACACAGGCTATATTTCAATGCGTGTTGAAAAGCAGGCCTACCGTGGCGGCGAGTTTGCAAAGCTTCCACTTATAACGCTTGCCGATGGCGCACAAATTAATTTAGGCGATGTAGCTACAATTAACGACGGCTTTGAAGAAGGCCTACTTTACTCTAAATATAATGGTAAAAACTCACTCTCGTTTGAAGTAGACGCCTCAAAAGATCAAGACATAACCGATGTAGCTAAAATTCTTAAAGGCTACATGGCAGAAAAACAGTCAAAACTTCCGCAAGGCGTAAAGCTCTCACCTATTGTTGATTTAACTTACTACCTTGAAGGTCGACTCGATATGATGATCGACAACATGGTATGGGGCGGTATTTTAGTAATGATAGTGCTGGCGCTGTTTTTACCGCTGCGTTTAGCTTTTTGGGTAATGATGGGCTTACCGGTGTCTTTTCTAGGTGCTTTTTTGTTTATGCCAATTGGCTTTTTAGACATCACCATAAACATGGTGTCGTTATTTGCCTTTATTATAGTACTCGGGATTGTGGTCGACGACGCCATAGTTGTGGGCGAATCGGCCAGTGCCGAAATTGAAAAACATGGCCATAGCCTTGATAACGTTATTCGTGGTGTTAAGCGTGTAGCGATGCCTGCAACCTTTGGGGTATTAACCACTATCGCGGCGTTTTTACCGCAAGCTATGGCATCGGGCCCAGGCGCTGCGTTTTCTAAAGCCATTGGTGTGGTTATTATATTGTGTTTGATTTTCTCACTGATTGAATCAAAGCTAATATTACCTGCACATATTGCAGCCATGAACCCACGTAAACCAAACCCTAAAAACCCATTACATAAACTGCGTAATGTGGTTGATAGCGGTTTAAAACACTTTGTACAAAACTACTACACGCCTTTTATAGGCCATTGTATACATTATCGATATACCGTAATTATAGGTTTTTTATGTATATTAATAGTGAGTGCAGGTATGTTTGCAGGCGGCTTAGTTAAGTTTGTGCCTAACCCTAAAATTCCGCATGACTTTCCGCGTATTACACTTGAAATGAACCTTGCCTCTTCGGAGCAAGCAACGCTTGAAACCGCCCGTAAAATAGAAGACGTTTTACTTAAAGTAGATAAAGAACTTAAAGAGCAATACGGCCAAAGCATGATACGCGATTTATCGGTAAGCTTACGTGGGCGTACTCAAGCAAACATTATGGCTATTTTAGTAGAGCCACACTTGCGGCCTATCGACACTTTTGAATTAAGCGCGTTATGGCGTGAACAAATGCCCCCGCTACCAGGTGTTAAAACGCTTAATATTCAAGATAATATTTTTAGTGGCGGGCGTGATGATGGCGACGTAAGTTTTAGACTGCAAGGCAAAAATGCTGATGAGTTAAAAGTAGTAGCCGGTAAATTAAAGGCTAAATTACAAAGCATGGAAGGTGTAGGCGATGTAAACGACTCACTACAAAGTGCCACCGACGAAGTACAGCTTGATTTAAAACCACTGGCCTACAGCATGGGACTAACCCTTGCGGATGTTGCATCGCAAGTAAGCTTTAGTTACTACGGATTAGAAGCACAGCGTATTTTACGCGAAGGCGAAGAAATTAAAGTCATGATCCGCTACCCAGAGAGCGAGCGCAACTCCATTAGTAATATTCAAAATGCGCGTATTATTACGCCAACCGGTGCAGAAGTGCCATTAAGCGAAGTAGCCGAAGTTAGACTAGTAGATGGTGTAAACCGTATTCGCCGTGAAAACTCAAACCGTACCGTTAATGTATGGGCAGCGGTAAATACTGACCAAGTTGAACCGTTTGCCATTGCACAAGAAATTCGCGATACCTATTTACCTTCGCTGCTTAAAAGCTACCCAGGCGTTAAAAGTAATGTGGCTGGACGCGTACAAGAAGAAATGGACAGCGCCGATGAGCAGTTACGCGACTTTGCTATATCCCTGATGATTATATTTGCGTTATTAGCTATTCCGCTTCGCTCTTACTCGCAGCCGCTTATTATAATGTCGGTTATTCCATTTGGTGTAGTAGGTGCAATGTTTGGTCACGTAATATTAGGCATGACCATGAGCGGTCTATCTATGTTTGGCATTATTGCGGTAGCGGGCATTGTAGTAAACGACTCACTCGTTATGGTTGATTTTGTAAACAAAGCCCGCGCAGAAGGTATGGCTGTAAAACAGGCCGTTATGCAAGCAGGTGCTAAACGCTTTAGAGCCATATTGCTTACCTCTATTACTACATTTATTGGAGTAATGCCTATTATTTTGGAAACCAGCTTACAAGCTAAAATAGTTATTCCTATGGCGGTATCGCTGGCCTTTGGTGTGCTATTTGCCACGATAATTACCTTAATACTTATACCTTGCCAATACGTAGCACTAGAAGATGCTAAGCGCCCAACACGTAAACTACTTGGTAAATCGCAACCTGTAAGTGCTCAACCAACACCTACAAATAACTAAATAATCTATACTCCCAACCAAAAAAGCTCGGCCTAATACGCCGAGCTTTTTATTTGCCTGCATATTGCCCTGCATTATTAATAGTTTTTATAAAGTGTTTCAAATAAATTGTATGTAATTATTCTATGTTTATCAGCGTATTATGCGCCCTCAATTTAAAGCACCGCTAACACGTAATAGTTTTATTGCTTAGCATTAGCTCACACCGCAATGGTTTTGAGCCGCTTGTCAGTTAAGTGCCCTCCACTTAGCTCTAATAACGAGGGCGTGTTGACCTTTGGCGTTTGAATTTGCAGCAGTATGTTTGGTTTTTAGGCAAGGCAGAGCCTATGAAGTGTGGTTACTCCCCATAAATAGGCGATAACGTAGCATAAATGCCAAACATACGCTGCCCTTTGGGTTCTGCCTAGGGGCGATAAACTCTTTGTTGCTCGGTTTTTTACTTAGCCCACTAGGTTACAAACCTCGCGCCGCGACTTGATCGCCCCTAGATTGAACAAATCTCAATCCGCAAAGATCAACACGCCCTATACACGTAAATTTTAAAACACCAAAACACACTGCTATTCGCTTAAAGCGCCATGGCATGTAGTTTATTTATGCACCTGAGGAATTCTATGTTTGATTTAATAAGCAAACGCAGCGCTAATTTAAAAAATGACGTTTTAGCAGGCTTAACCGCCGTGCTAACACTCATTCCCGAAGCCGTCGCGTTTACCTTTGTAGCCGGTATTGACCCTATGATGGGGCTGTATGGCTCGTTCTTTATTGGTTTTATTACCGCTGTTTTTGGCGGCCGTCCTGCTATGATTTCGGGCGCGGCGGGCTCTATGGCCGTAGTAACCACCGCGTTTATTATCATGTTTGGGCTAGAGTATTTACTGGCTGCTGTGGTGTTAACCGGTGTGCTACAGGTTATATTTGGCGCGCTTAAAATGGGCAAGTTTATAAGGCTGTTACCTCACCCAGTAATGCTTGGCTTTGTAAACGGCTTAGCTATTGTGATTGGTATGGCGCAATTTGGCCAATTTAAAGAAAACGTTCGTGTAGTTTACGATAAGCAACACGATATGTTTACCTACGCAGGCGATTGGATGCAACTAACCAGCCCAGCTATGCTTACCATGATGGGGCTAATTGCGTTAACCATGGCAATTGTGTATTTTTTACCGCGCTATACTAAAGCAGTTCCTGCCCCTCTTGCTGCAATAGCAGTGTGTACAGCGCTGGTCACCTTTACGCCACTTGAGTCAAAACTTGTTAGCGATGTTGTGCACACGCAGCGTACCTCAATGATTGAAAAAGAAATCATTACTGAAAACTTTGCAGCTATAAAAAATCAAGTACCTCATGGGCAATACAGTGAAGTGGCGCAAAATATTGCACTTGAGCGCCCAACCGATGCGCAAATTACGGCTAAATGGCAAGCTAACGAAGCGCAAAAAGTAGCTGAAGGCTTAAAAGACACCATTGACCCACTTGATGGCAGTTTAAAAGGTGCTTTACCGAGTTTTCACTTTCCGCAAATTAGCTGGGATTTAACTAATAGCGACTCGCTCGATGCGCTTATCACTGTGATAATGCTTGCGCTTATTTTGTCATCGGTTGGGCTAATTGAAACGCTTATGACCCTTTCGCTTATTGATGAAATAACACAAACCCGCGGGCAAGGTAATCGCGAGTCTGTGGCACAAGGCTCGGGCAATATTTTAAGCGGTTTATTTGGTGGCATGTGCGGCTGCGCCATGATTGGCCAAAGCATGGTGTGTTTAAATTCAGGCGGCCGAGGCCGTGCTGCGGGCATTGCTACCGCTTTATTTATGCTGGTATTTATTTTGTTTTTCCCAAGCTTAATTGAAATGATCCCTGTCGCATCATTAATTGGCGTTATGTTTATGGTAGTTATTGCAACCTTTGAATGGTCATCTTTACGCTTATTTGGCCGCGTTCCAAAGTCTGAAATATTTATTATTATTGTGGTATCAACCGTTACCGTATTGCTTGATTTAGCCGTTGCAGTAGGCATAGGTATTGTTATTTCAGCCTTAGTTTATGCGTGGAATTCTGCAAAAGAAGTTCGTATTCAATGCAGCGATGAGTCTCAAACTCAAAAAACTTACCAAGTAGCAGGCAGCTTATTTTTTGGCTCTATAACCTCGTTTAAAGAAGGGTTTAACCCACATAACGACCCACAAAAAGTGTGTATAGATTTTGCCAATGCTAGAGTGTGCGACCAATCAGGTATTGAAGCTATACATGGTTTAAGCGTACGTTATAAAGCATTAGGAAAAACGTTGTATTTACGCCACTTAAGCCCTGAGTCTGCCCAGTTATTACGAAAAGCCGGTGATTTAGTTGAGGTTAACATTGTTGAAGACCCTAAATACCCTGTAGCCAACGACGCTATGGCGTAATAAGCCAATTAGGTAACTTACTTAAAAAGCTCGGAGTTTTCCGAGTTTTTTATTTTAAATCAATTGTTTAAATTTTTTTAAACTGGTAAGTTAGGCCCTTAAATGGTCTCCAATACATAAAAGGATGTAACTATGCCACTCGTACAAATTATTCTATTTATTGCTTTTGCCGTGTTAACTACAATTGGCTACAAAAAGAATAACCGTAACTTAATGCTATTAGGCGCCATTGCTATATCGTTCGCGTTTGTGGGACTTGATTTTTTAATGGGGGTAGATGAAGGGTTATCAGGCAGGTAAGCTAAAACTCAATAACTAATTTTTATTTATTAAAAAGGTTCGATAAATAAAGAGATAAACTGCTCGTTTTTTACTCCTAATACGTTATGGTAATAAATAACAATACATAACTAATAATAATGGAAGGAGCAGCCATGAATAACCCGCAATCAGACCATATCCCACAAGAAGCCTTTGATTGGTACGACGAATACGCCCACGGCTTAATGGACAGACGTACATTTATGAAAAAACTTGGCGGTTTAGCTGCACTTGGGTTTTCAATGAGTGTACTTACATCGGCGCTATTGCCTAATTACGCGTTTGCAGAGCAAGTATCGTTTAATGATGACGATATTAAAGCCACCTACGAAGAATTTGATTCGCCAAACGGGCATGGTAAAGGCAAAGGTTACTTAGCAGTACCCAGCACAATTGAAGGTAAACTGCCTGTTGTATTAGTTATTCACGAAAACCGAGGGTTAAACCCTTACGTAAAAGATGTAGCAAGGCGCTTAGCCAAAAAAGGCTTTATTGCCTTTGCCCCCGATGCACTCTTCCCGCTTGGTGGCTACCCGGGTAATGACGATGAAGGCCGTGCAATGCAAAAAACCATGGACAGAGCTAAAATTCAAAACGACTTTGTAGCCGCCGCTCACTTTTTAAAAAATCATTCAAATAGTAACGGCAAACTAGGGGCTGTGGGTTTTTGTTTTGGGGGTTATATTGTTAATTACTTAGCAGCCGTTGATAGTGATTTACTTAGCGCTGGCGTGCCTTTTTATGGTACTCCTGCCAGTGAGTCACTGCACAAAAATATAAAGGCGCCTTTGATGATTCAATTAGGTGAACTTGATAAACGTGTTAACGCTACATGGCCTGATTATGAAAAGAGCTTAAAAGCTAACAATGTTGAGTACACTATGCACATGTACGAAGGCGCTAATCATGGTTTTCATAACGACTCTACGGGGCGTTATGATGAGCAAAAAGCAGAACTTGCTTGGCAGCGTACCTTAGCGTTTTTTAATGAAAAATTAAGCTAAACACCATAAAAAAACGCCGCATAAATTAAATAATGTGGCGTTTTAAATTTAAGTATTTAGCGACTTAGTTATATATATTTAGTTATTTACATATCTGCGCTTTAAAACAAGTAGCGATGTTAAAACTAGAAAAAACACACTAAACGCCCCTGCGCTACTCGAGCCATCTTTATTTTCTATTTTTGCAATTTTTTCTTCTTTTACCCGTGTTTTAAAGCGGGCTAATTCTGCATCTAAATTTAAGCTCATATCGGTAACCGCTAAATTAAAGCCCTCAAGTGACTTTTCATTGAGCGTTTCGTCAATACTAATAGCGGTGGTTCTTTTTTCAAGCTTGCTGATACCGGGTGCTCTAAAAAGCATTTTTTTACTTTTTATATCAAAAACCGCAGTGTCGACAAAGGTTTGAATAGTATTTTCATTACCCGGAATCACGTACATACCTACAATGGTCCAATACAATAATGCGGCGTTATTTTCATAGGTTTGTGTTACTTGATCGTAAGAAACCAATGCCATTACGTCTACATCGTATAGTCGACCTACTTGCTCAAGCGCTGAAAACCCTTCTCCACCTTTAAGGTACGTACTTGGAATTACTTCTATGCGGTCAATGTAATCGTACTGCAAAAACGATTTTTTAACTTTTTCGAGCAACTCTACCTCATTTTGACTTTCAATACCGTTTGCTCGCCAATCTTTAGAAGGCACAAATGAAATGCCCACTGTAACAGGTAATTTTAACACTGGAATTTCTGGTTTATACGTAGCACGGCTATCTTCGTTTGGATAAAGAAAGTCAACCAAACTGCTAGAACGCGTATTTTTACCTGCATGATTACTCACAAGCGCACTACATGAGGTCAGTAAAAAAACCATCAACATGACAAAAAACGTATTTTTTTTCATTATTATTCCTTTTTAATTAAATTCAGTTACGTGTAAAAGCTCGCCTGATGGTCCCCATAAATAAATCACTTTACCCCACGGCTCTTGTTTTATCCCTTCAAAGCGAATATCAAAGTTAATGAGCTTACTAATAATGTCAAAGGCTTCATTTATGTTTAATACGCACACTTGCAGCATTAAATTTTCAGCAAATTCTTGGTTGTAGTAACGCTGTAGAAAGAGGCTGCATTCACCTGATGTTGCAATACTTAAATCAGCAGAGGCTGACTCAATACTAAAGCCAAGCGCCTGATAAAATGCACACGATTGTTGATAGTTTTTACACGGCACAAACACTCTAATATCATCTAGTTGCATTGTTTTCTCCATTGTTATTTTAGGCAGCAGGTTTAACAATTTATTTTTTTGAAAGCGACCTTAATTAGATTCTCATTTTTATGAGCACTCGTCACTAAGTAAACGTAAATCAAAACAGTGTGCTAATGCGCTAGCTTAAAAAATAAATGTAAGTAAAACTATAATGTTAAGTAGGATGACTTTAAAAATCAGCTGTTTTATAGTCGGTGAATACTTTCAATATAAAAAGGAAATTTTAATGAAATATATAACTAGATTAGTCATCGTTTTTGCCTGTAGTTTCAGTACATTCAATATTCAAGCTAAGCCGTTTCTATCACCTTATCCTGGTGCAAAATTACAAAATAAAGTTATGTTAGAAGGTGAGCAAACTCGCCTTGTTACAAATTTTGATCGCAACGCTAAAAAGGCCCAGCAACTCACTTTTGACTCATTTATTGGCTCTACAAACCATTACTCATACGACATCAAAAATGTAGCTTCTTTAAAGGTTACCAAAAACTATCAAAAAGCACTTATTAAAGCCGGCTTTACTATCAACTATATGTGTTTGCTAGATGAATGTTACTCAGGTGAAAGCTACGAAAATAAAAAGCGATTAGGCGAAGAGTCTAGCTATTTTAGCCCAGGTAATGCATTTAGAAACCCCTATTATATATACGCTACCAAAGGCACTGACAAACTTGAGGCTGCTGTTACTCTTTATGTAGGACAATATAAAAATAAAACGGGTGTTCAGCTAACTACTATAGATATAAAAGAGATTGAAACCGGTTTAATAATCGCCGATCTCAGTGCACTTAAAAAAACAACAAATGAAAATAGTAATAAAGCTCCAAAAAAAGATAAAAAAGGAACTCAAGATCACCCTTTACTGAGTCGCTATCCTGGCAGTTATATTGAGGATTTTAAGCAGGTAGACTATGAAGAATTTAGCATTCCTGTAGGTGTTGTAAATAAAAAAACAAAACAAATCCCAACACTTGATGTAACAGGTGACCTCACTCAAATTACCTATGTGGTAAACAACGTATCTTCTCTT
This sequence comes from Pseudoalteromonas carrageenovora IAM 12662, assembly GCF_900239935.1. Lineage (NCBI taxonomy): Bacteria > Pseudomonadati > Pseudomonadota > Gammaproteobacteria > Alteromonadales > Pseudoalteromonadaceae > Pseudoalteromonas > Pseudoalteromonas carrageenovora. The sequence goes on along the minus strand of NZ_LT965928.1, from coordinate 1,414,474 downwards.
AAAATTTACCACAACTATGTAGGCGCATTAGTTAAAGAGGGATTTGAAACTGTATTTTCGTGTCAAAAAAGCTCATGTAGTAAAAATACAAATAAAAGAAAAATTAGAGATGATATAAAACAGTTAGGTGATATTTTAGCGGTTGAATCAATTTATAACTACTCAGAGCAGCCTCGCTATCAGGTTATGAAAAAGGTACTTGATGAGCAAACGACTTACGCTGTATTTTTTATAGGAAATTATCAAGGCCATTCACGTATTCAGTTAGTGGTTATACAAACTAAGCCATTGCTAACTGGTCTAATCGAGACTAATAGCGATAAAGTATTAGAGCAATTAGCGCAAAAAGGAAAAGCCTCAATATATGGTGTTTTGTTTGATTACGATAAAGCCAGTATTAAATCAGAGTCAAAACAGGCTTTAGATACCATTGCACAAGTATTAAATAAAAATAAACAGCTGAGCTTATATGTGGTTGGGCACACCGACGATAAAGGATCAGCTGAGTATAATTTAAACCTTTCTGAGCGGCGTGCTAATGCTGTTGTTAAGGCGCTTATAACTAATTACGGTGTATCAAAATCAAGGCTATTCGCTCATGGCGCAGGCCCCTACTCACCTGTTGCCACAAACAGTAATGAATTAGGTCGCGAACTTAATAGGCGGGTTGAATTGGTTGAGAAATTAGCTGGTAAGAAAAATTAGCTTCTGTTCAAAACCAAAAAAAGAAAGGGCGCTATAACAGGCGCCCTAAACCTATGTAAAATTTATTTTTTAGCTATAGCCTGCAAGACCGATGCTAAACCGGTGTGATAGGAGCCTTCAAACACTTCTCGTTTTAATTCTTCTAAATGTACAAAACTAAGCCCTGTTAAGTCATCTTCTAAATCGTTTTTTGATGTTTTAGTATCTGCACTTGGGCCGCCGCCGGTATTATAATTTATTTGCTCTGGCGTATAGGCCTCAAGTAAAAATACCCCACCAGGCTTTAAACCTTTTACAGCGCGTTTATATACCGCTGAGCGTACCGCGCTCGGTAAAGGGCAATATATAGAGACCACTGCATCCCATTTTGCCTCTCCAAAATCAAATTCTGCTAAATCGGCATGTATAAGCTCAATGTTTACATTATGCTCTATGGCAAGCTTTGCTGCTTTTTCAAGACCTACTTTAGAGCCATCAACCGCAGTAACGCTATAACCCATTTTTGCTAAAAACACGGCATTTCGCCCTTCACCTTCGGCCAAGCTTATAACGTTGCCTTTAGGTAATTGTTGATATTGCTGGGCTAAAAAATCGTTTGGCTCTTTGCCATAAGCGTATTGCTCACTGTCGTACCTTTCATCCCACATAACTACTCCTGAGCTAAATTTTTTACACATTCTGCATAAATTGTACTTTAGTCACTTAATAATTTCACGAATAGCGAGGGGAGTAAATAGGTAAAATTTAGGCTAAAGGCCAAGCTTTACCATTGAAGTAACGCCTAGCCATATTATGAGTTTAACTCGCATCTACTAAAGTTATAACGCCTATTAGCACCTGCACAATAGATACTTAATACATTAAAGTTTAACCAATAAAACTAAGTAAAAAAGTAACGGGAACACTGGCCTAAAGCACAATACACAGTGAGTCGTATAAGGTTTAACAACCTAACTAAAGGGACCCTGCTTAAAACGTTAATAGTTCACACTCAGATTTATTAACTTTACTTAGATAGCACTTAACTCTCAATATTAGTTATTAAATTTAGAGTAATAAATTATTTACTTCTTAATACAAAACCCAACTTAAAAGTTGGGCTTTATAATAAATTTAACCTAACCAGTTAAACTAGCTAACTTTTAGTTCGCGTGCTTGAATATACTGCACTAAGTCTTCTATCGATACCACGGTCATACTGTGTTTATTAGCATAGTCACTTACCTGTGGCAAACGCGCCATGGTGCCATCAGGATTAGTTAGTTCGCAAATAACACCAAATGGTTTTAAACCAGCCAGCTGCATTAAATCAACAGATGCCTCGGTATGACCTCGGCGTACAAGTACACCACCGGTTTGCGCTTTTAAACCAAATACATGGCCTGGGCGTGATAAATCGCTCGGTTTAGCATTATCGGCGGTTGCCGCTTTAATCGTGGTTACTCTATCGGTTGCTGATACACCGGTTGTTACGCCTTGTTTAGCTTCAATGGTTACAGTGTAAGCTGTGTTATTTTGACTGGTGTTGTTAGCTACCATTTGCGGTAGGTCGAGTTGTTTAATGCGTTCATCGCCCATACAAAGGCACACAATACCGCTGCCTTCGCGGATCATTTCGGCCATTTGAGGGGGAGTTAAATGCTCTGCAGAAAATACAAAGTCGCCTTCGTTTTCGCGGTTTTCGTCATCAACAACAAGTACGCCTTGGCCTTGCTGCAGTGCGGCGATGGCATTTTCTACACGGGTGTGGCTTTCGCCAAATTGAGTAAGTAAAGACTGAATCATCATTATATTCCAAATAAAAAATAAATAGATTCAGGACACTGAAAGGCATGGCAAAGCCATACAAAATAAATTTGTATGTTTAGCCAAAAAACAGCATTAAAAACACACGCCAAAAAGCTCTGTTTATGGCGTAGTGTAATAAGCTATATTCTCTTTCATCCGGACTTTAACCGTCGGCTCTGGCATCTCACCAGATCTGCTTGACCTTCATTTAACTTTTTCAATATTGTAAAAATAAATTAAATAAAGCGCTCGCGGGCTCGTTTTAATCAAAAAAGTATTGAGTAAAACATACCGCCGGTGGGGAATTTCACCCCGCCCTGAGAATTTACCGCAAACTTATACGTTTACGGTATGCGCATTATACGCCTGTATTAATAGGTTATTCAAAAATAAAAGTTAAGAAAGCTCAGTATTTAATGATGCTTTAAGTACTTTACCTTCATTAATATCAGCAATAAGCGAGCATGAAGCGCCATTTACCAGGTTTAAATTAGGTTGTACATGACCTATATCGGCATCAAAAATTACCGGAAACAAACATCCGCCTAGAGCCACATCAAGCGCATGGCGGTAATCAAAGGCGTCGTAATTACTTTGAGTGATTTCGCTTCGCCCTAAAATAAGGCCATTAATATCGTCAAATATTCCGGCTAACTTTAGTGAAAGTAAAAACCGAGCAACCGTCGTCGGCGTAAGCTCTGAGTTTTCTAGGTATAAAATTAATCCTTCTGATGCACTGTGTTTTTTAAATTCGTGTAATGCTAAAAAGGGGGAGTCGAGCAATAAACCTACTGTGTCTAAGCACCCACCAAATAAGCGCCCTGACATTTCTATCGTGCGTTTATCAGTAGAGTTTAAGCATTGCCAATGAGTTGGCTCGCTGGGGTTTAAAAGTTCATCAGGGTTTTGAGCATAATTAGGTTTCACTTTTTGATGTAAAGATGAAGGACCTTGTTCAAACTTACTCCCCGCTTCGTAGGTCAAAGTTTCAAAAATTTGTAAACTATACGGATTTTTTTCATCAGGGTGTAATTGCATTAAATTTGCGCTATGTAGAGTGGCCCATTGGCATTTGGCCGTTAATGCACAAGCAATAGTGCTCACATCAGAAAAGCCCACCAGCCATTTAGGCTTTGCCGCTTTTATAGCGTTAAAATCGAGTAACGGTAGCACTTCCATTGCAAGCTCACCGCCCATTGGTGGCATAATAGCTGCTATTTCGTCATCAAGTAAAAAGCCCATTAACTGCTGTGCATGGGCTTTGGCATCAAGTTGTTCTCGAGGTTTGTTTTGGCGTAAAAATTCGCCTTCTACTACCTCGTAACCACGGTGTTTTAATCCGTCCATCACTATATCTAATCGTCCGTGATACTTTTCTTTTAGCCCAGATGAAAGCGAGCAAATAGCAATTTTAGAGCCTACTTTTAAAGGCGCTGGATAAAGTATATTAGCCATTGAGTGTTCCTTTTTAATAAAGTGATTATGTACCTATATCATCATGTTAACTCTTTATGCAATATGAATACCTTTGTTATACCAACTCCATTAAGTATGTGTTCTAAATTTTACGCCGAAAAAACAACTCATTTCTAGGCGTAAATTGATGTAAATGGTTGTTCCCTTTACGAAATTTACAACAAAGAAATGGGTTGTTTTAGCAAGTAAAATAGATCGGCTATTTATTGGAGTTGGTATTAGTATCGTGATTTATTCAAGACATAAAAAAACCGATGCGAATGCATCGGTTTTTATTTAAACGTTACAGTGAGCTAAATATTAAAGATACTCAACATCAATGATTTCGTACTCAACGTCGCCTTTTGGCGTTTTAATGGTTACAGCATCATCTGTTTGCTTACCAATTAAACCGCGCGCGATAGGCGAATTAACAGAAATTAAGTTGTTTTTAATATCTGCTTCATCATCCCCTACAATACGGTATTTTACTTCGGCATCAGTTTCTACATTTACGATAGTCACCGTAGTGCCAAAAATAACTTTACCCGTATTAGGCATTTTAGTTACGTCGATAATTTGCACATTTGAAAGCTTAGCTTCAATTTCTTGAATACGGCCTTCACAAAAACCCTGTTGCTCACGCGCAGCGTGGTATTCAGCGTTTTCTTTTAAGTCACCATGTTCACGTGCAATCGCAATATCATTTACGATTTTAGGACGGGTAACTGTTTTTAATTCGTTAAGCTCTTTGCGCAGTAAATCTGCGCCACGAACTGTCACCGGAATTGATTGCATACTTTTCTCACTTAACACCAAGGCCTTAATGGCCTTGGTACATTTCCTTAGTTCAATCGCTGGTGTAGCTCTTGAACTGACGTCACTTTACTACGGTCGTCTGCTTGGTTAGCAGTACAGTTAGCAAATGCCGCGTTCAAGGTTGTCGTGTAGTTGGTTTTGTTTTGCAATGCACCACGACGCAACACCTTCGAATCTTCGATCGCTTGGCGACCTTCGGTGGTATTTACGATATAGCTGTACTCTTTATTCTTGATGTTATCAAGAATATGCGGGCGGCCTTCATATACTTTGTTTACACGGCGTACTTCAATACCGGCCTCTTTTAAAGCCTCTGCTGTGCCACCTGTTGCATCAATTTCAAAACCAAGGTCTGTCATGGTTTTTGCAAGCTCTACAACACGAGACTTATCGCTGTTACGTACAGATAGTAACGCGCGACCACCGCGTGGTAAAGTGTTGCTTGCACCTAATTGTGCTTTTGCGAACGCTTCGGCGAAAGTATCGCCAACACCCATCACTTCACCTGTTGAACGCATCTCTGGGCCACGGATAGGATCCACACCCTGGAACTTAGCAAATGGTAAAACCACTTCTTTAACGCTGTAATATGGAGGGATCACTTCTTTAGTAATGCCTTGGCTTGCCAGTGACTGACCCGCCATACAACGCGCAGCTACTTTTGCAAGTGCAACACCGGTTGCTTTTGATACAAACGGTACTGTACGTGCTGCTCGTGGGTTTACTTCAATTAAGTACACTTTGCCATCTTTTACAGCAAACTGTGTATTCATTAAGCCAACTACGCCAAGCTCAAGTGCCATATCGGTTACTTGCTTGCGCATTACATCTTGCACTTCTTGAGATAAAGAATGTGCTGGCAACGAACATGCTGAATCACCTGAGTGAACACCCGCTTGTTCAATGTGCTCCATGATACCGCCAATAATTACTTGCTCGCCGTCACAAATTGCGTCAACGTCAACTTCAATTGCGTTATCTAAGAAACGGTCAAGTAATACTGGTGCCTCGTTTGATGCTGACACGGCTTCGGTCATGTAGCGACGTAAATCTTGCTCGTCGTATACAATTTCCATTGCGCGGCCGCCTAATACGTACGATGGGCGCACAACCAGTGGGAAACCAATTTCAACTGATTTAAGTAGTGCTTCTTCAGTTGATGTTACCGTTGCGTTCTCTGGCTGTAGTAAATCAAGACGCTCTACTAACTGTTGGAAACGCTCACGGTCTTCTGCACGGTCAATCGCATCAGGAGAAGTACCAATCACTGGCACGCCATTCGCTTCAAGCTCACGCGCTAATTTAAGTGGTGTTTGACCACCGTACTGCACGATTACGCCTTTTGGTTTTTCAACACGGACGATTTCTAGTACGTCTTCAAGCGTAATTGGCTCAAAGTATAAACGATCAGATGTGTCGTAATCGGTAGATACCGTTTCAGGGTTACAGTTAACCATGATGGTCTCGTAGCCGTCTTCACGAAGCGCAAGGGCTGCGTGAACACAACAGTAATCAAATTCAATACCTTGGCCGATACGGTTAGGACCGCCACCGATAACCATGATTTTGTCTTTGTCTGTTGGATTTGCTTCACACTCTTCATCGTACGATGAGTACATGTAAGCTGTGTCTGAGCTAAATTCTGCTGCACACGTATCAACACGTTTGTACACTGGCACAATATTTAGTTGATGACGTTTTTTACGAATTTCAGCTTCAGAAACACCGGCAATTTCAGCAATACGCGGGTCGGCAAAACCTTTACGCTTAAGTTTGCGTAAAAAGTCTGCATTTAGGCCAGCCATGCCAACGTCACTAATTTTAGCTTCGTCTTTTAAAATGTCTTCAATTTGCACTAAGAACCAGCGGTTAACTTTAGTCAGTTCGTAAACATCTTCAACGCTCATACCATGGCGCATTGCATCAGCAATATACCAAATACGCTCGGCGCCTGGCTCGCGTAATTCACGAATGATTTTTTCACGTGCTTTAGGGTCATCAAGTGCCACAATTGGGTTAAAACCCGTTGCGCCAACTTCAAGACCACGTAATGCTTTGTGTAATGACTCTTGTTGGTTACGACCAATTGCCATTACTTCGCCTACTGATTTCATTTGCGTTGTTAAACGGTCGTTAGCACCGGCAAATTTTTCAAAGTTAAAGCGAGGTATTTTAGTTACAACGTAATCAATTGAAGGCTCAAAAGACGCTGGTGTTTTACCGCCAGTAATATCGTTTTGAAGCTCATCAAGCGTGTAGCCTACTGCTAGTTTTGCTGCAATTTTAGCAATTGGGAAACCCGTTGCTTTAGAAGCAAGTGCAGATGAGCGTGATACACGTGGGTTCATCTCAATGATAACCATACGGCCATCTTCTGGATTAATACCAAACTGTACGTTAGAACCACCGGTTTCAACACCAATTTCACGCAGTACAGCCATAGAGGCATTACGCATAATTTGGTATTCTTTGTCGGTTAAAGTTTGTGCTGGAGCAACCGTGATTGAGTCGCCTGTATGCACGCCCATTGGGTCAAAGTTTTCAATAGTACACACAATGATACAGTTGTCTTTTTTGTCACGAACAACTTCTGTTTCGTACTCTTTCCAACCAATCAGTGATTCATCAATCAATAATTCGTTCGTTGGCGATAAGTCTAAACCGCGCTCACAAATCTCTTCAAACTCTTCCATGTTGTAAGCAACACCGCCGCCGGTGCCACCCATGGTAAAAGAAGGACGAATGATACACGGTAAGCCAATACGGCTCATTGTATCTTTAGCTTCTTCCATTGAATGAGCAATTTCAGCACGAGGACATTCAAGGCCAATGTTTTTCATTGCTACGTCAAAGCGTTCACGGTTTTCTGCTTTGTCGATTGCATCAGCTGTTGCGCCAATTAGCTCAACGCCGTGCTTAGCCAGTACACCGTGCTTGTCTAAATCAAGCGCACAGTTTAATGCTGTTTGACCACCCATTGTAGGGAGTACTGCATCTGGCTTTTCTTTTTCAATAATTTTTTCTACCACTTCCCAGTGAATTGGTTCGATGTACGTTGCATCGGCCATTTCTGGGTCGGTCATGATAGTTACAGGGTTTGAGTTAACTAATATAACTCTATAGCCTTCTTCTCTGAGTGCTTTACACGCTTGAGCACCAGAGTAATCAAATTCACAAGCTTGACCAATTACAATTGGGCCTGCGCCTAAGATAAGAATGCTTTTTATGTCGGTACGTTTTGGCATTATTACTCCAGTTAAATTAGTTGTTACGCGCTTGCATCAAGTCGATGAAGTGGTCAAATAATGGGGCTGCATCGTGCGGGCCTGGGCTTGCTTCTGGGTGACCCTGAAAGCTAAACGCTGGTTTATCTGTACGATGAATACCTTGAAGCGTTCCGTCAAATAACGATTTGTGCGTAGCACGTAAGTTACTTGGTAATGACGCTTCATCTGCAGCAAAACCATGGTTTTGTGCGGTGATCATTACTACGTCGCGGTCTAAATCTTTTACTGGATGGTTACCACCGTGGTGGCCAAATTTCATTTTTGCTGTTTTAGCACCTGAGGCAAGGGCTAATAACTGATGACCTAAACAGATACCAAAAATAGGCGTGTCGGTTTCTAAAAAGGCTTTAATTGCATCAATAGCGTAAGTACATGGCTCAGGATCGCCAGGCCCATTAGATAGGAATATACCATCTGGGTTTAAAGCAAGTACATCGGCTGCTGAGGTTTGCGCTGGCACGACGGTTAATTTACAGCCGCGATCAACTAGCATACGTAATATATTACGTTTAACACCGAAGTCGTAGGCAACAACATGAAACTTTTCATCAGCGGTATCTAGGGTTTTAAATCCTTCACCTAATGTCCAGCTTGATTCGCGCCACTCAAAATTTTCCTTGGTTGAGACAACTTTTGCTAAATCCATACCTTTTAAACCTGGGAAGGCTTGCGCGGCTTCTAACGCTTTGTTTTCGTCTAGCTCGCTACCAGCGATAATACACCCGTTTTGTGCGCCTTTGTCGCGCAGAATACGTGTTAGCTTTCTGGTGTCGATGTCCGCAATACCTAAAATATTACGTTCTTTTAAGTAATCATCTAACGATTGCTCGTTACGAAAGTTACTTGCTAGCAGTGGCAAATCACGGATCACTAGGCCTTTAGCCCATATTTGATTCGCTTCTTCGTCTTCGCTGTTGGTACCCGTATTACCGATATGTGGGTACGTCAAAGTTACGATTTGTTCCGCGTATGATGGATCAGTCAAAATTTCTTGATAACCAGTCATAGACGTATTGAATACTACTTCACCGACTGACATGCCGTCAGCGCCGATTGCAGTACCGCGAAACACTGTGCCGTCTTCTAGGACTAACAGAGCGGATTTAGTCAAGTTAAACCTCCTAACAGTAAAAAACGGGAGTAAGCAATTGCTTAACACCCCGCCAATACCCAGAGGGATCGTCAAAACCAGATTTTTTGTGAGCTTATAATTGTTTTACGCAGTCTTAAATGATGCCGATATAAAACGCTAAACCTTCAATCATTTTTTCTTGCCTAAAACTCTTATCATTCCCACTGAAACCCCTGGTTTTACTAGCCACTTGGGTATAATTGGAAACACGCATTTAGTAATTTTTGGCAAATTGGCTGCATTCTACATTAAGTTACTATTTAGGTCTAACACTATTTGGTAAATTGTTACAAACAAGTCGCTTTAGGTGAAATTAGACCCAAACAGGTAAAAAAGTAACTAAACTACTTAAGATCAAGCACATCTTGCATATCATAAAGTCCTGCCGGTTTATTTTGCAACCAGCATGCAGCCCTTACAGCACCTAGTGCAAAGGTCATTCTTGAACTTGCTTTGTGGGTTAATTCGAGCCTTTCGCCCATTGTGGCAAAGTATGCGGTATGTTCACCTACTATGTCTCCACCTCTTAGTACTGAATAACCTATTTCATTTTGCGATTTAGCCGTTTCTACTTGGCTGCGGTCGTATACTGCAACCTCGTCATGGTTCCAGCCCTTTGCATCTGCAATTGATTCACCAATAGCTAAAGCAGTACCCGATGGTGCATCTATTTTATGACGATGGTGCGCTTCAAATATTTCTATATCTAAATCATCGCCAAATTTAGTGGCTGCTGTTTGTACCAAATTTAATAGCACGTTTACGCCAACACTATAATTGCGGGCAAATACAATCGGAATGTGCTTTGCCGCATCGTTCAAAAGCGCCATATCATCAGCGTTCAGCCCTGTGGTACCAATAACCATAGGTAGCTTTTGCGCAACCGCTGTTTTTAAATGATTACGCATACCTTGTGGCAATGTGAAATCGATTAACACATCTACATTATTCACTTCACTTTCAACACTAAAGCTTACAGCGCTATCGGCTGCACTATTTACTTGATTTACATTAATACCTAATAACGATGAACTGCTACGAACGTATGCGCCTGTAAGTTGTGTTTGCTCTTTAATTGTCGCGGCTTCTAATAAGGCTAAGCCCATTCTGCCGTTAGCACCAAAAACACCTATTCGATTTGTAGTCATGGTTTTTACCTAATTTAATTTGAATCCGTTTATTAGCCATATATCCGGACATTGCAAAATACGCAGGTGGGTATTTTTATGCAGCTGGATAAATATTAATCGCTGAAAATCGCGTTGCTTTATAGATATTATCTAAAAGTCATGCAATAGTCAGGTGACCTTTTAATTTTATAATAATAACAATACCAGTTTACTTTAGCCATCTATACATTTAAACTTCTCTTTCGCGTCGATTTGGTCTTTGGCTTGCGGACGCTGCGGCTAACAACTTTTTAAAATAAAAAGTTGTACTGCTAAATTCAGCTAAAAGAGGAGTTTTGGCTGTGATAAATTTTACTGGTTATGAGGAATATGATGCAGCCATCATTTAACAAAAACAAAGCAATACTTTCTTTACTCCCCCTACTTACCTTTGTAGCGCTATTTTTAGGCTCAGGTTTATACTTGCAATCGCAAGGGGTTGATTACGCGTTTTACCAACTACCCGCCCCTGTGGCTATTTTGCCAGCCATTATGCTTGCGTTTATTTTAAATAAAGGCACAGTAAACCAATGTGTAGAAACCTTTATTAAAGGTGCTGGGCACAACAACATTATTACCATGTGTTTAATATACTTACTTGCGGGTGCCTTTTCGGCTGTGGCAAGTGCAACCGGTGGTGTTGATGCTGTTGTAAACGCAGGCTTATCGCTTATTCCTCCCGCTTTGTTGCTGCCAGGCTTATTTTTAATTGCTGCGGTTGTATCTACGGCTATGGGTACTTCAATGGGTACTATTGGTGCTATAGGCCCAATAGCTTATGCGGTATCTATTAAAACAGGCATCGACCCTGCATTAATGGCCGGTACTATTGTATCTGGCGCTATGTTTGGCGATAACTTATCTATTATTTCAGACACGACTATTGCAGCTACTCGTACGCAAGGCTGTGAAATGAAAGATAAATTTAAAGAAAACTTAAAAATAGCCGTGCCCGCTGCCGTTCTCACCATCGCGTTATTATTATATTTAACACCTGCACCACAAGCCGTAGAAACGAAAGATTACGATTTGTTATTAGTACTGCCGTATGCCTTTATTTTAATATTGGCTGTTGCGGGTATGAACGTATTTGTAGTGTTATTTAGCGGTATTGTTTTTGCTGCTTTAATGGGCTTTACCGGCAGCTACGAAGGTGCAAGCTTTGTAAAAGACATATACAAAGGCTTTACTGATATGCAGGAAATATTTTTACTTTCTATGTTTATTGGTGGCTTATCTGAATTTATTCGTATTAACGGTGGCCTTGATTACATTGCCCAAAAAATTCAAGCCATTACTAAAGTAATCGCTAAATGGCACCGTAAAGTGGCTGATCAACTAGGTATTGCGGCTTTAGTTTTAACTAGTAATGTGTGTATAGCTAATAATACAGTATCTATTATTGTTGCCGGCCCTATTGCTAAAAAGCTCGCTGAGGATGGCGAAATAAGCTCTAAACGCTCTGCAAGTTTACTTGATATATTTGCCTGTGTAACTCAGGGTTCATTGCCTTATGGCGCACAAGCCTTATTACTCGGTGCTACATTTAAAATTAGCCCATGGGAAGTATCTACTTCATCATACTACTGCTTTATTTTAGCGTTTACGGCAATTACTATAATCTGTTTGCGCCGCAACAAAGCATAATAAACGAGTCTTTATATGTTGCAGCTTAATAAGTAAGCTGCAACATATGTTAAAATAATACTCTACATATCAATCACTTTTGCTATAATGCGCGCCTTCGCGTGTCACTAAAATTATAGTTAAATACAGATATGAAATTTAAAAAATTACTTCCTCTCATTACCCTTACATCAATTGCTTTATCGTCTTCTGCTTTTGCCGCTAATTGGAGCAGCACAGCATTACATATTAATAATGGCGACCAAAAAAACCCTTTTACTAAGCAAGAGTCGGATACCACTGTTTACTCTATTCAACATGCATCGGGTTACGATTACGGCGATAACTTCTTTTTTATCGATTACAGTAAAGACGATACAACTGACGGCTATCAAGATAGCGATTTTTACGGCGAATGGTATTCTACGGTAAGCTTATCGGCCATTAGCGGTGAAAAAATTGGCGTAGGCGCGTTATTAGATGTTGGCCTTACCGGCGGTATTAACGTAGCTGGCGACGCTAAAATGATGAAATACTTGCCGGGCGTTAAGTTAAGCTGGGATGTACCCGGGTTTAACTTTTTTCAAACGTTAGTAACTGCCTACATTGACGACAGTGAAGGTGTAGCCAAAGGCGGCGCACCTATTGAAACAAATAGCTGGATGTTTGATGTTGCTTTTGAATACCCTTTTACTATTGGCTCACAAAAATTTAGCTTTAAAGGCCACGCCGAATATATTGCTGAACGTGAAGACGAATTTGGTAACGATGTAGAAGCGTGGATACTCGCACAGCCTATTTTAGTATGGGATATGGGTCATGCACTTGAAATGAAAGAAAATACCTTATTACTCGGTATGGAACTTCAATACTGGCATAACAAGCTAGGTACTGAGGTCACAGAGTCAGTTCCGCAAATACATGTAGAATGGACATTTTAAGCAATCACTCTGCGTTAAAATTACATAAATTGGAGCCCTATTAAGTGCTCCTTTTTTATGCCATGAAAAGTATTTAATTGAACAGTGTTTAATACTTAGCTATTGTCGTACTTCATTTAAGCCACACGCTTGCCTTACTAGGAGTATCAACATGTCATCTATTAAAGTTATTTGTTTTTCTGCTTTGTTAGCTTTAACTAATAATGCTTTAGCAAGTAGTGAAGTAAATACAGAGTCTCTCTCTTACGATGCGCTTTTAAGCAGTTATCAATATGATTTTAAAGTAAATTACTTTAGCGTTGAATCACAAAAGCAGTCTCTTAAAATGGCGTATATTTACCTAAAGCCTACCAAAGAAAATATGCCTACAGTAACGCTTATGCACGGTAAAAACTTTAATGCTGATTATTGGACGACTACAGCGCAGTACCTACAATCACTTGGCTTTGGCGTGTTAATGCCTGATCAAATTGGCTTTGGTAAATCATCTAAACCCACCAACTATCAGTATTCATTTGCCGCGCTTGCCCATCATACACATGCATTAATTGACTCTCTTAATTTAAAAGAAACGATTGTAGTTGGCCATTCTATGGGCGGTATGTTGGCAAGTCGCTTTGCATTAATGTACCCCAGCACAACAACTAAACTGATTTTACTAAACCCAATAGGGCTTGAAAACTACTTACAATATGTAGATTACAAAGATACTAATTTTTTCTATAAAAACGAATTAGCAAAAACACCTGAAGGTGTTCAACGTTATCAACAAAAAAATTATTACGATGGAAAGTGGAACGCCACATACTCAGCATTAACCGACTTTATTACAGGGCAAATACAAGGCCCAGATAAAGAGCAAATGGCGTGGGTTAACGCTAAAACGTACGATATGATTTTTACTCAACCGGTAATTACAGAATTTAAAGACTTTGCTGTGCCAGTTAAGTTAATAATTGGCACTCGTGATAGAACAGGACCCGGCCGAAACTGGAAAAAAGACGGTGTAGATTATGAGCTTGGCCGTTACGATAAGTTAGGCAAAAATGCTGCATCGCTTATCCCTAATGCTAAATTATATGAGCTTGATAATTTAGGGCATTTACCACAAATAGAAGATTTTGAACGCTTTAAAACTGTATTTAAACAAGCACTTGCTGCTGAATAACCACGCTTAAAAATAAAACAAAACCCCTGTAGGTAAAATACTTACAGGGGTTTTATATTAATTACGTATTAATACTAAACGTGTACAACTTTAACTAATAAAACGCATAACTACAGTGTGCACTGCGGTTTTTTGCCTTGAGATTTAGCAGTGCTTTGCTCACTAAGTGCTTTGCTCATTTGCGCTTGTAAATTTTTAATGCGGTTACTTGGCGCTGGGTGAGTAGATAAAAACTCAGGGGTTGTACCGCTGCCTGCGGCGCTCATATTTTGCCAAAGCGTTACCGACTCTTGTGGGTTAAAACCGGCCTGAGCCATTAAATCTAAACCAATTTCGTCTGCTTCAGATTCATGTGAGCGGCTAAAAGGTAAAACAACACCGTATTGTGCGCCTAACCCTAGACCCTGCATTATTTCGTTACGGTATTGAATATTGCCCATTTCAAGTGCAGCGCTACCTAATTGCATTCCAGTATCTAAAATTGAGCTTTGTGATACACGCTCATTTGAGTGCTCTGCTATTACGTGTCCGACTTCGTGCCCTAGTACTGTTGCTAATTGGTCTTGATTGGTGGCTATTTTTAATAAGCCCGTATGAACACCAATATAACCACCAGGTAGTGCAAAAGCGTTAGCAGATTCATCTTCAAATACCACTACTTCCCAATTTTGAGACGCATATTCTTGAGGTAAAACAGCGACTACTTTTTCAGCAATACAATTTACATAAGAATTTGTTTTAGCATCTTTATTTATTGGCTGAGACGCTTTCATTTCGGCAAAGCTAGCGGTGCCCATTTCACTCATTTGTTGATCTGAGTAAAGTGCAATTTGAGTACGTCCTGTTGGTGATGTTTTACAGCCTGCTAAAACTGCAGTTGCTAATACGGCAAGTACTAGTTTTTTCATGGTATTTTCTCTCAAGTCGTTATTTTTTATTGTGTGTAGAATAGCAAACACAGTGCCAGTTTAGAATCTTTGCACTGTATTGCTTGATAATTTATTTTTATTAACTTAGCAGGCAAACTAAGTTTATACACCCCCAATGCCCTGTTACACTATAGGCCTTGTTTTTAGTGATTGTTGAGTTTATTCATGGACGCCTCAGCCTCGTCTTTTAATACCCGTATTTTATTACCTTTATTAGCCAGTATTGTGGCAATTACTCCTTTGGCAATAGATATGTATTTACCCGCCATGCTGGTAATTGCGAACGATTTACAAACCAGCATGCCAAATGTACAAATTTCGTTAAGTATTTATTTGGCGGGTTACTCATTAGGTATGTTATTTTTTGGCCCTATAGCCGATCAAATTGGCCGCAGAAAACTCGCGCGTATTGGCTTATCTTTGTTTGGTATAAGCTCTGTAGCACTGGCATTTACCACTGAAATACATACCTTTTGGGCACTAAGAGCTGTGCAAGCATTTACAGGTGCAGCAGCCACAGTGGTTGTGCCAGGTGTAATTAGGCATATTTATCAACAAAATACGGCTAAAGGCATGTCGTATGTGTCAATGATCATGATGGTAGCGCCGTTAGTTGCTCCTTCTGTTGGCTCATTTATATTAGGGTTTTCTGTTTGGTCTAGTATATTTTTAGTATTGGCTGCTTACAGTTTTGTGATCCTTGCGTTTGTACAAGTGCATTTAATTGATATACCCATTCACACAAACGAGAAAAAAGGCCTAGCCCTATTTTTTGATAGCTATAAAACCGTGCTTAGTAATAAAGATGCTCGAGCAGACATTTTAAGCTCTATGTTTGTATCGTTTGGTTTTTTTTGCTTTTTAACCTCAGTACCGTTTATATATTTAGATTTATATAAAGTATCTGAGCAATTGTTTGGTGTGTTATTTGCTTTTAACGTTATGGCACTTATGTTTGGTAACTTTTTAAACACCCGAATTGTACCAAGGATTGGCTCTCGTAAGATGCTGTATATAGGGCTTGCTTGCGGGTTTATATCTGGGCTGGCGCTACTAACTTTTAGTTTATTACACCTCTCTTTATATTATATTGTGGCTGCCATTGCGCCGTTGATGATGAGTTTAGGGGTTACCGCAAGTAATGCCGACTCACTAATATTAATGAAATTTGAAAAAAACACAGGAACTGCGACAGCTGTAATTGGCACACTTCGTTTTGGCAGTGGCGCATTAGTTGGACCACTACTTGCGCTAATGCACGCTAAAAGCTCTGTTCCGTTTTCAAGCTTGATGTTTAGTGCCGTGCTTTTAACTATGCTAGTACAATTAATTCACTACAAATTAGACAAAAAAAATGCCTCAATTTGAGGCATTTTTTAAATATGTTAAAGGGCTAAATTAAGCATCAGCCGCTTTTGAAACCATAACCATTGCTGGGCGCAATAAACGGCCATTCAATGTGTAGCCTTTTTGCATAACGGCCAATACTGTATTTGGCGTTACATCGTTGCTTGGCTGAATAGACATTGCTTGATGAAAATCTGGGTTAAATTGCTCGCCTTGTGGGTTTACAATTTCAACGCCAAATTTAGCAACGGCATCGTTAAAACTTTTAACCGTCATATCAATACCTTCTAGTAACGGCTTTAATGTTTCGTTTTCTTTATCAGAAAACTCAATAGCGCGTTCTAGGTTATCAATAACTGGTAGTAATTCGTTAGCAAATTTCTCTAGTGCAAATTTGTGAGCTTTTTCTACATCTTGTGCTGCGCGACGACGAATGTTGTCAACGTCAGCTGCTGCACGTACTACACTGTCTTTTTGATCAGCAATAGTTTGTTTTGCAGCTTCTAGCTCTGCATATAGCATCGCAATTTCAGCTTCAGGGCTTTGCTCTTGATCAGCTTCATGTTGCTCTGCGGCTTCTACTGCTGCTTCAACATCAGCTTCCATTTGAGCTACTTCTTCGTTTAGTTCTACTTCTTGCTCAGGGTTTTTTGTCTGCTCAGACATAAAATACGTGCTCCAATTCTTTACAACTGCGGTAATTATGGGGATTGAATAAAAAGATTCAAGAGTTAGATGACTCTAATAATTTAAATTCTTGGATTATTTCTTCAATTTGCGCCGATTTAGGGCAAATTACGCAAAAGCGGCTTTGGTATTCTTGATTTTGAAAATACGGAACACTAAGCACAATAAGTTCATCGCACTCAGTAAAAGGTAATTTACCCGTATTTAAAACCGATACACCATTTTTAAAGGCAAGCTTATCTTCAACAAAATTTAAAAACGACACGCCAATATTTAGATTTTGTTCGCAGTCTATTTTTTTATATAAATAGTTTTCACCCACTACAATGCTGTTATCAGAACCTAGCTTTTGGCTAAGCTGACGCGTCCACTGAGTTAATGAATCGTGGCAATTATTAGGTGCAGTATTAGCCATAGCCTGCATTCTATAAAGGCCTTCCATTAAGGTTTGCTGGCTAAAAACGGTATTTAACCACGTAGCAAATTGATAACGTACGCTATCTGAAGAGTCATGTGGTTTATCAATACAAATATTATGACTCTGCCCTGCTCTATCTATTAATAAAATAAGCCAATCAGTTGAGTCAAAATCAAGTACTTCTACTCTAAACACTTGCTGAGAGCTTGCTTGGGGTAACCCAACGCAACAACACACTTGATACTTTTGACTAAGTCCGTGTGCTAGTTCAACTA
This sequence comes from Pseudoalteromonas carrageenovora IAM 12662, assembly GCF_900239935.1. Lineage (NCBI taxonomy): Bacteria > Pseudomonadati > Pseudomonadota > Gammaproteobacteria > Alteromonadales > Pseudoalteromonadaceae > Pseudoalteromonas > Pseudoalteromonas carrageenovora. The sequence goes on along the minus strand of NZ_LT965928.1, from coordinate 1,396,728 downwards.
ATTGTGCTTGCTCAGGTTGCCAATAATTTGCAATATCAGCGAGCGTAAAGTATTCATCAAACCAGTAATCAAACCCTTGTGTTGTAGGGACTCGGCCCGCAGAAGTATGAGGCGAATAAAGTAAGCCAATTTTTTCAAGTCGAGCCATCGCGTTACGTACCGTTGCCGAACACACTGCCATGCCTTTAAGTTTAGCAATTTTTGTTGACGGAACTGGGAGGCCTTCACCATTACAGTACATGTTCATAACAGCTGAAAAAATTTGCTGATCTCTTGGGTTTAGTTTCATGTTATCTACATCTTGTTGCATGAAAGAGATATCGGGGCATTTGGTTGTAATTCAAGTCACTTACTTAACTCATTAGCAATAAAATTGAAGGTTTGTAATATTACTATAATCTGTATTTTCAAACACTTCTCTTTTGGGTTACTCTACGAATATTAACTCTTTATGTGCGTACATTATGGATTCACCTTTTAAAACTATTGGCCTTATTGGCAAACCTAATCACCCTGGTGCAGCAGCAACACTTCAGCGATTACATACTTTTTTACTCGCGTTAGGTTTTGAGGTAATAGTAGAAAAACGTACAGGAAGCCAGTTAGACGATATCCCTCAAAATAAACTTGTTAAATTAGTCGACTTAGGCGAACAAGCAGACTTAGCTATAGTAGTTGGTGGTGATGGCAATATGTTAGGTGCCGCACGCGTACTGGCACGTTTTAATATAGCGGTAATTGGTGTTAACAGAGGAAATTTAGGCTTTTTAACTGACTTAAATCCAGAAGGATTTGAAGCAAGCCTTGAGCAAGTACTTAGTGGTGAGTACCTCGAAGAAAAACGCTTTTTACTAGAGGTAGAAGTATATCGTCATAACGAACTAAAAAGTGCAAATTCAGCGGTAAACGAAGCTGTGCTTCATGCCGACAAAGTTGCTCACATGATTGAATTTGAAGCATTTATTAATAACGACTTTGTGTTTTCTCAGCGTTCTGATGGTTTAATTGTATCAACACCTACGGGCTCTACGGCCTATTCTCTGTCGGGTGGAGGGCCTATATTAACACCCGAGCTTAATGCAATCTCACTAGTGCCAATGTTCCCCCATACTTTATCAAGCAGGCCTTTAGTGGTTGATGCCGATAATGAAGTGCGCTTAAAGTTAAGCCTAGAAAACACCGATAGCTTACAAGTGAGTTGCGACAGCCATGTTGTACTTGCTGTTTTACCTGGTGATGAAGTAGTTATTAAAAAAGCTGATAAACAATTGCGCTTAATTCATCCTAAAAATTACTCCTACTACAACGTTTTACGTACTAAATTAAATTGGGGCAGTCGTTTATACTAATCTTATTGCCAAATTTAGTACTATAGAGCAAAATATAGCGTCTAATAATAATCAACCTTCTTGGAACCAGATAGCAATGACTTATGTAGTATTCTTTGCTCTACTGCTGCTAATTACGCTTTTAGCAAGTTATTTAAAAATTGAGAGTAACCGTAAAAAAGCAATAGAAGCTAAAAAAAAGCTATTCAATGAACGTGTTTCCCATGTGAACGCACGTCTTAAAACTAAATTGAACGAACTACTTGATGCTAAAATAATTCGTCCAAAGTATATTCCTCGTATTCAAGCCATTTTAAGTAACTTTTTTGTAGTGCAACCACATACAGATGAAAACCTACAACAATTAGAAGATATTGCTGATTTACTTACCAATACGCTAACTAACGAGCTAATTAAAGTAAACCAAACAAATTTTATTCAACCTTTGATTGATAATATACAGTACTTTGTATCTGAATTACCTCAGCAAGGTATTTTGTATAATAAGAACTTTTATACAAATGCATTACCTATACTTATTAGTAATATTAAAACCGATGATTTCTCACAACCTACTGATATAGCAGATGATACAGCCAATTCAATCCCATCAACTTCCGATCCTCAATTCGCTCAAGATGCGAGTGTTGCTTAAATAATATAAAATTAATTTGCAAAAAACCAAAACACTGTATAAATTAACAGTTAATTGACTGGATGGATGAACAGTATGTTAATTGGTTTAGAAGTTAAAAATTTTGCAATCGTAAGTAATTTAAGCACCGAGTGGCGCAGCGGTATGACCGCAATAACAGGCGAAACAGGGGCTGGTAAATCTATTGCTATTGATGCTTTATCACTATGCTTAGGTGAGCGCGCAGAAGCCTCTGCTGTTCGCCCAGGCACTGATAAAGCTGAGGTATGTGCTCAATTTGATTTATCAGCATTGCCTCTGGCTCAATCATTTTTAGAACAGCACTTACTAAGCACTGCTGAAAATGAATGTTTATTACGCCGTGTTGTTTGTAAAAATGGCCGTAGCAAAAGCTATATAAATGGCAGCGCAGTGACTGCGTCCCAATTAAAAGAGCTTGGCCAGTACTTAATTTCTATTCATGGGCAACATGCTCATCAACACTTACTAAAAGCAGAACACCAGTTACAGCTTTTAGATGCATATGCTGGCCACCACAATTTAGTTGAAACAGTAAATTTAAACTATAAGCAATTTGCTAGCCTACAAAAAGAATTTAAACACCTAGAGCAACAGCAGCAACAACAAGCTGCTCAAAAGCAATTATTAGAATACCAAGTTGCTGAACTCGATGAGTTTGCTTTACAAGAAGGTGAGTTTGAGCAAATAGAAGCTGAGCATTATAAGCTCAGTAATAGCCAAACAATTTTAGAATCTTGCCAGCGTGAGCTACAACATTTATATGAAAGTGATGAACAAAATGCGTGCTCTATGCTACAACACAGTGCTCAACAGTTTGCTCAACTTGCTCAGTATGACGAAAGTTTAGCAAGCGTCGCTGCATTACTCGATGAAGCAGCAGTACAAGTTGAAGAAGCGAGCCGTGAAGTAAGAAATTATACAGAGCAAGCAGATTTAGATCCCGCTCGTTTAACCGAAGTAGAAACGCGCTTAAGTGGCGCAATGGACTTAGCACGTAAACACCATATAAAACCCCAGCAACTTGTTGAGTTTCACCAGTCTATTTCCCAAGAACTAGAGTCTATTAGTAATAATTCGCAGCGTTTAGAACAGCTAGAATCTGAAATAGATAGCGCACTAATTAATTACAAACACTCTGCAGAACAGCTAAGTGAAAGCCGTTATAAATATGCCAACACACTTAATGTATTGATAAGTGAAAGTATGGCTAATTTATCAATGGAAAATGGTGTATTTGAAATAGCACTAACACAGCAAAGCGACCGCACACCAAATAGCTTAGGCTTTGATAATGTATCGTTTTTAGTATCAACCAATCCAGGCCAACCTCTGCAACCTTTGGCTAAAGTAGCATCAGGTGGTGAGCTTTCCCGTATAAGCCTTGCTATACAAGTTATCATTGCGCAAAAGGTTACAACTCCAACCTTGATTTTTGATGAAGTAGATGTAGGTATATCGGGCCCTACTGCATCAGCGGTGGGTAAATTATTACGTCAACTAGGTAAATCTACACAAGTTATATGTGTTACCCACTTGCCACAAGTAGCTAGCAGTGCACATCAGCAGTTTTTTGTCGCTAAAGAAATAGCCCAAGGTGAAACCTTTACACATATGCTCCCTTTAAATAAAGACGGCAGAATAAACGAAATTGCACGGTTACTAGGCGGAGACAACGTGAGTAAAACAGCAAAAGCGAATGCTAAAGAGCTTATTATGGCGCACAGCTAACGTTTCTATGATGAATGCCAATCAGCGATACAGGTTAACCAATTAAAAATAATAAACTTGGCTTTAACTGCGTGATATAAAAAGTTGAGAAAATTAAGAATAATTGGCAGAACAACTAAACACAAGTCACGATTTATTACCAATGAAATTATGATTACGATTGTTTTTTTAAATAACAAACACACTAAAGGGTTACAATATGCAAAATACCTTAGTTGATTTTTGTGTAGCTATTAGCTGGGCTTTATTAGTATTAAGCGCATGCTTAGTACTGTTTAGTAAATATAAGCATACCGATTTTAAACAACGACTATTTAAGTTTTTAAATAGTGTTTTAGTTATCCATATAGCGACTATAACTTTTTATTTAACTCATTTTAAAGCTGATAGTTTAAAGACTAATTTATGGCTGCTAATTGCATTACAGATTGCGTTAAATATTACGTGCTTTATGAGTGTAAAACGACGAAAAGCAAAAACAAGACCTTCATTAGATTCATTTTCTATGGATTAAAAATTGGCAAGCTTCAATAATACCAATCTGCTTGTATATGAGGTCTATTTAACGTTAAGAAAATCACGCTAGAACTAGGCAAAAATTTTTGTATCTAGTTGTTCTAAATAAAAAATTTTAACGACGTTATAGTGCAATTTAATTCGTTAAATTAATCAAAGATTTATGCAGGTTGGTATAAGAGCACGTTCTGTTTTTGCCTTGCTCTTTTGCTTTATACAGTAGCTCATCTGCGAGTTTAATATCAGAGTCTATTGATCGCTCAACGCTTGCAGAAATAGCCCCAATACTTAGTGTTAAACTAGTACTATTTTCGAGGTGTTGCACTTCTGAATTTTTAAGTGAATTATGTATTTTTTCAGCTATTTGCATTCCATTTTCGAGGTTTGAGTCTGGAAGGATAATTAAAAATTCTTCACCGCCCCAGCGTGAAGCAATTGCATTTTTAGGGATGTTTTTTTGAAATGTTTTTGATAAATGAATAAGTGCTTTATCACCAAAATCATGACCAAATTCGTCATTAATTTTTTTAAAGTTATCTACATCTGCTAATAAAAGTACAAATGGAATGTTTGCTTCTTTTAACTCTTTTTTAAAAGTAGCTAGCTTATCCATGGTAAAGCGTCGGTTGGGTAAATTAGTAAGTGGATCAATAGTCGCTAATAGTTCATTTTTTTGGCTCAAAGCAATTATTTTACTATTGTACTTTTCTCTTGAGTATTCGTAATAACCACTGAGTAGTGCAACGATTATAAAAGAGAGCATAATCCTAAGTGGTAACTGTTCTGGGTTATAATCATAAATATTAAATCTATCAGCAAAATGGAACCCCAAAATAATAGCCAATAAAAATAATATTATATCAAATGTACCGCGTTTCAGTCCTCGTATTGAATAAGTAACAGGTGATACTATGAATATCCATATAGGCCCTGTACCTTCAACTCCTCCTGTAACGACTAAGTAAAACATAAGTGCATATAAATTATAAAGGATTGCACTAGCTGATCGTTCTAACCCTTTTACTGAACTAAATGCCCAAATATAAAAACACGCAGACACAAATAATGCGAACGACAGTAGAAAACTACTATTGATAAATGCAAGGCTCGACATCGAAAATGTAGCAATAAAGCCTATAGAAGAAAAAAATCGAACAATAAGTTTTCTTTCTGAATTGTTTGAATATTCGTACATAGTTCCTTTAAATCTTATGTATTTAAGCTAATTTATAAACAAAAAGTAATAAAATGGTAAACAAAAAGCGATTTTGTACTGCTTTAATCTTTTTATCAAGTTTTTAAATGCCCTAGTCAACTTATGTCATTAGTAAAAAATACCGCAATATCTTCGCTTTATAGCATTCAACGCTGACTTCTAACCCTACTTAAAAATCAAAATATAGACCTACGGTTTTAGATTTTTTTAAACTAAAACTATTTGCCTTTCGAGATTAAGTTAGCTCAAATTTCATACACACTTAACCATGTTGTGAGTTTGAATCAAAGTAGGTAGCTAATTACTCTACGAACTATTTTGACTTTCGCCCACGCAAACGCCATCAAAGAACGCCTATAACCTTTCATTTTATCTACACCTTTGCAGGTGAAAAGTGTACAAAACCACCTTATAACGCCCACAAGACAGCACCTACTTGCCTTTTAGGGCATATGCTTCCCAGTTAATTAAAATAACCACATATATAAAGTCTGCCTTGTAAAACACTCAACACAATGCTGCAAGTCCGAGCGTAAAGGTGATCTGCCTTATCTAAAATAGAATTATACCAACTTGCTTTATTAAGTGATCTATTTTGAGGCTGGAAAAACGTGTTTATAGCTAGGCAAAAAAATTGCTATTTAGTTGTTCTTGGCAATTGCTCCTGCATTACTCTACCTTCTGCATCCATGCAGTCGTAAATGAGAATTTTTTTAACCCAGGAAGCGACAGTTTAGCCCCGCTAAATGATTAAGTATTATTGCGAATTGGTAGTACCATCTCGTGAAAGCCCGTAGTTCCGTGACCGTTTACACAAACCACATTGAACATTGTCTACTTTAAACGAAAAAAGCAAGCCATTTGGCTTGCTTTTAAAATTATTTAGAAGAACAAATAACTAAACTTCTAAATAATCCATGATACCTTCAGCAGCGTTTCGCCCTTCAAAAATAGCCGTTACAACTAAATCAGAACCACGCACTATATCGCCACCAGCAAATATTTTAGGGTTAGTTGTTTGGTGTGTAAATTCACCTTGTTCTGGTGCGTTAATACCGCCCCAATGGTTAATTTCTACATCGTACTTTTCTAACCAATCCATTTTATGTGGTTTAAAACCAAACGCCATAATAACTTGGTCAGCCTCAAGTACATGCTCTGAGCCTTGCACTACTTCTGCACGACTTCGACCGTTTTCATCAGGCTCACCTAGTTGTGTTTTAACCATTTTAACACCAGCAACATGGCCATTAACGTCAAGTACAATACCTGTTGGCTGTACATTAAACGTAAAATTTACACCCTCTTCTTTGGCGTTTTTAACTTCACGTTTAGAGCCTGGCATATTCTCTTCATCACGACGGTACGCACACGTTACTTTAGCTGCATTTTGGCGAATAGAAGTACGTACACAGTCCATCGCGGTATCACCACCACCCAGTACTACAACCTTTTGATTGGCCATATCAATGCACGCTTGATTTTTTTCGTCGTAACCCATTACACGGTTAGTATTGCCGATTAAAAATGGGAGTGCGTCGTGCACGCCTGGCGCATCTTCATTTTCAAGGCCAGCACGCATACTTTGATACGTTCCTACACCTAAAAATACCGCGTCGTAGTCAGCTAAAATTTCGTCCATGGTGATATCTACACCCACTTCAACGTTTAGCTTAAATTCCACACCCATTTCGGTGAAAATTTCACGACGTTTTTGCATTACTTCTTTTTCAAGTTTGAAAGAAGGAATACCAAAAGTAAGCAGGCCGCCAATTTCAGGATGACGGTCAAAAACCACTGGCTTTACACCGTTACGCACTAAAATATCAGCACACCCTAAACCAGCCGGACCCGCACCAATAATAGCTACTTTTTTATCCGTCCATGTCACGTATGACATGTCTGGTTTCCAGCCCATTTTAAATGCCGTATCGGTAATATACTTTTCAATATTACCTATGGTTACTGCACCAAACTCTTCATCAAGCGTACACGACCCTTCGCACAGTCTGTCTTGTGGGCAAACACGTCCACATACCTCTGGCAAACTGTTTGTACGGTGAGAAAGCTCAGCAGCTTCTAAAATGCGGCCTGTTCTAATTAACTTTAACCACTGAGGAATGTAGTTATGCACTGGGCATTTCCATTCACAGTACGGGTTACCACAATCTAAACAACGGTCAGCTTGTGAGTTCACCTGATTCTCTGAAAAGGGTTCGTAAATTTCCACGAAAGATTTTTTACGCGACGAGATTGGTTTTTTGCGCGGATCTACGCGCTGCACGTCTATAAATTGATATACATTTTCGCTCATACTGCCCCCTTATTGCGCTTGAACACGAAGTTCTGCGCTACTGCGAGCGCGATGCCCGAGTAAACTTTTTACATCACTTGATTTTGGTTTAACTAGCTTGAACATAGGTAAATACAATTCAAAGTTAGCTAAAATGGTTTCTGCACGACATGAGCCAGTAAGCTCTAAATGTTCAGCAATTAAGCCGCGTAAATGTTCTTGGTGCGAACTTAAATCATCAAGTGTTACGACTTCAACTAGCTCTGGATTAATGCGTTTTTCAAAGTCATTTCGCTCATCTAAAATATAAGCAAAACCACCTGTCATACCCGCGCCAAAGTTAACGCCAATATTACCAAGTACACAAACAACGCCGCCGGTCATATATTCACAGCCATTGTCGCCTACGCCTTCTACAACGGCTTGTACACCTGAGTTACGAACAGCAAAACGCTCACCCGCACAACCTGCAGCAAATAATTTACCGCCCGTCGCACCGTACAAACACGTGTTGCCTGCAATAGTCGCTTTATGGCTTTCAAAGGATGAGCCCAGTGGTGGGCGAATAACGAGCTTACCGCCAGCCATGCCTTTACCCACGTAGTCGTTTGCATCGCCTATTAACGTCATTTCTAAGCCACCGGCATTCCAAACACCAAATGATTGCCCTGCAGTACCGTGTAGCTCAATTGCAACAGGGTCAGCAGCCATACCTTGGTTACCGTGTTTAGATGCAATATAGCCAGATAACATAGCTCCTACTGAGCGATCTGTATTACATATACGACTTACAAGCGAAATACCTGATGATGTATCAATGGCTTGCTGTGCTTTAGCTAATAACGTTTCGTTTAACTCACCTAAGTAATGAGAGCTATTTGGTGCGCTACAAAATAATGTTTCGCCCGTTGGGTTATTAGGCTGAGCAATCACAGATGATAAATCTATTTTCTTTTGCTTAGCTGTTTTACCTTCAATCGCTTCAAGTAAATCTAAACGGCCAATTAAATCAGTTAAGTTTGCAACACCTAAGCTTGCCATGATCTCGCGTGCTTCTTGCGCTATAAACTTAAAGTAGTTCATCGCCATTTCTGGTAAGCCATGGTAGTGCTTTTGACGAAGTGTTTCGTCTTGCGTTGCTACACCGGTTGCACAGTTATTTAAGTGACAAATACGTAGGTATTTACAACCAAGCGCAACCATTGGGCCGGTACCAAAGCCAAAGCTTTCTGCACCTAAAATAGCCGCTTTTATAATGTCTAAACCTGTTTTTAAGCCGCCATCTGTTTGCAGACGAATACGATGACGAAGGCCATTTTCAACAAGTGCTTGTTGAGTTTCTGCTAGGCCTAATTCCCAAGGGCTACCTGCATATTTTACAGACGTAAGCGGGCTTGCACCTGTGCCACCGTCGTAACCCGAAATAGTAATTAAATCAGCGTATGCTTTAGCTACACCTGTAGCAATTGTGCCCACGCCAGGCTCTGACACTAACTTAACCGAAATCATCGCTTCAGGATTTACTTGTTTTAAATCGAATATTAGCTGAGCTAAATCCTCAATCGAGTAAATGTCGTGATGCGGTGGTGGTGATATTAGTGTTACACCCGGAACTGAATAACGAAGTTTAGCAATATACGGCGTTACTTTTTCACCCGGTAGTTGCCCACCTTCACCAGGCTTAGCACCCTGCGCCACTTTGATTTGAATTACATCAGCATTACGAAGGTAGTGCGGCGTTACACCAAATCGTCCAGAAGCAACTTGCTTAATTCGTGAGTTTTTCTCAGTGCCAAAACGTAATTTATCTTCACCGCCTTCACCTGAGTTTGAACAACCACCTAAGCGGTTCATCGCAATAGCTAACGCTTCATGTGCTTCTGGTGAGAGTGCGCCAATACTCATTGCTGCTGAATCAAAACGTTTATATAGGTTTTCAGCTGGCTCTACATCATCAACACTAATGCCTTTTTCAGGTAATTTAAGCGCTAACATATCGCGCAAAGTAGCAATTGGACGATTATTAACTAAATTTGCGTAAGCGCCGTAGTCTTTATAATCTCCAGAGCGTACAGCTTTTTGCAGCGTTTGAATAACATCTGGGTTATAAGCATGGTACTCACCACCGTGCACGTATTTTAATAAGCCACCATGGCTTAGTAGCTTGCGCTTACTAAAGGCCAGTTTATGAAGCTTTTGCTGATCACTATCAAAATCACTAAAACACGCACCTTTAATACGACTTGCAACGCCTTTAAAGCACATCTCTACCATAGAATCAGATAAACCAACCGCTTCAAAAAGCATTGAACAACGGTACGATGCAACTGTACTTATGCCCATTTTAGACATTATTTTGTATAAGCCTTTATTGATGGCTTTACGGTACGAAAGTGTTACTTCGCAGTACGATTTTTCAATCACTTTACTGTCGCTCATTGCAACAAGTGACTCGTACGCAAGGTATGGGTAAATCGCTGTTGCGCCAAAGCCAAGTAGTACGGCAAATTGGTGAGCATCGCGAACACTACCCGTTTCAATAATAATGTTAGATTCGCAGCGAAGGTTTGTATCTACAAGGCGCTTTTGTACTGCACCTACCGCCATAGCAGCAGGAACTGGTAAGCTTGTTTCGCTAAAATTACGGTCAGTCAATATAAGCATGACACAACCCGCTGCGGCTTTTTCTTGTGCAGAATCACAAATTCGCGCCACTGCCTTTTCTAAGCCCTCTTCAGCTGTATAAGTAATATCTATTTTACAGTAGCTGTAGTGCTCGTCATCAGCATTAAGTAGTTGCTGCATGTCTGCGTACATTAAAATAGGCGTATCGAACTGTAAGCGCTTAGCGTGGCCTGTTGTTTCGTTAAATACATTTTGCTCACTACCAATACAAGTAGCAAGTGACATTACATGGTTTTCACGTAGCGGATCGATAGGCGGATTGGTTACTTGAGCAAACTTTTGACGGAAGTAATCGTAAAGTGAACGATGCCCTTCACTTAACACAGCAAATGGCGTGTCATCGCCCATTGAGCCTGTCGCTTCTTGGCCGTTTTCACCCATTACACGAATAACACTATCGAGCTCTTCATTTGTGTAGCCAAACATTTTTTGGTACTTCGCAAGCGTTTCGTCGTCAAATGAGCGATTACCCGCATCTTGCTCAGTAAGTTCTTCAAATGGTGTTAAGCGCTTAACGTTTTCTTCAAGCCATGACTTATAAGGGTGGCGTGATTTTAAATCTTGATCGATTTCATCTGAGTGCCAAATTTTACCAAGCTTAGTATCAATTACTAATAATTCACCTGGTCCAACACGGCCTTTTTCGACTACTTCATCGGCAGTGTAATCCCAAATGCCCACTTCTGATGCAAGTGTGATAAAGCCGTCTTGTGTAATAACATAGCGGGCTGGGCGAAGGCCATTACGGTCAAGGTTACATGCTGCAAAGCGACCATCGGACATTACAATACCCGCTGGGCCATCCCATGGTTCCATGTGCATAGAGTTAAAGTCATAAAATGCGCGTAAATCATCATCCATTGCACGGTTTTTTTGCCATGCAGGCGGAACAAGCATACGCATAGCACGGAATAAATCCATACCACCGGCTAAAAACAGCTCAAGCATGTTATCTAAGCTTGAAGAATCAGAGCCGGTTTCGTTTACAAATGGCGCTGCGCTTTGTAAATCAGGAATAAGCGGCGATGAGAACTTGTACGAGCGAGCTCGCGCCCATTGACGGTTACCCTCAATAGTATTTATCTCACCATTATGCGCTAAATACCTAAATGGTTGCGCTAAAGGCCACCGCGGCTGAGTATTGGTAGAAAAACGCTGATGGAAAACACAGATAGCGCTGGTCATACGAATATCGGCTAAATCTAAATAAAAGTTAGGCAAATCTGCAGGCATCATAAGGCCTTTATAGATAGTGACTAACCCAGATAAACTTGCAATATAAAATGACTCATCTTGCGCTAAACGCTTTTCTGCACGACGACGTGCCACATATAAACGGCGTTCTAAATCTTTAGAGCGCCAACCTTCAGGCGCACTAACAAAAATTTGCTCAAACCCAGGCAACTGCTGAGTAGCAATAGGACCTAGCATTGAAGGGTCGGTTGGCACTTCACGCCAGCCTAGTATTTTAAGTGTTTCTTGTTCTAATTCTTCACATAAAACCTGTTTTGCAGCTTGTGCTAAAACGGGATCTGAATTTAAGAAAACCATGCCTACGGCGTAATTTTTACCTAAGTGCCAATTATGTTCACTGGCAATAGCACGGAAAAAACTGTCAGGCTTTTGCAGTAATAAACCACAGCCGTCACCAGTTTTACCATCGGCAGAAATACCACCGCGATGCTGCATGCGATCAAGTCCAGTTATAGCTGTACGTATAAGCCTATGACTAGCCTGACCATTAACTTGGGCTATTAAGCCAAAGCCACAATTATCTTTTTCTAATTTTGAGTCGTATAACATAGACCCCTCCCCTTGCTGCACTGTTAACGTGAATGAACTGCTCGACGATTTGCTAACAGACGCACAAAACTAGCCTCTATAGTAAATAGAGTCAATATTATTTTGAATACATATTCACATTCTTGAATATTTCTCACTTCAAGGCAAGATTTCTTTTTTAGTTATAAGTTTTAACAATTAGCGGTTATTTGACCGTTATTTTTTTATGACACTGGTGTCAAGTTTAACACTTTGTAAAAATAAAGGACTCAAACAGTTACACCTTACGTAAACGTAAGCAAGCAATGTATTGAATAAATATTCACTACCGTGCGTGTAATTCAGTTAACATTTAGATAGTTTAGTGAGGTTTTAGGAAATTTAAGGATTATGATAACGACTTTTAAGCATTCATGAGTATAGTTATTAAAATTTGCGTCTGTTTTACTACGCTTTTAGTGCATTTTTATCTAACTAGACCCGAACCTAATAATATATAACTACAACGTGGGATTATTTAAACTCGATATAAGATTGCTTAAGGTACCGAACGCACTCTAGCTGAAGTGATGAATTATTACAGTGAGGTATATGATCAATTATTCATGATAAAAGGCAGGTATAAGTAGTAGCTATATTTCACATACAAAAAAGCCACGTTTAACGTGGCTTTAGTAATTTAGCAAAGTAACTATTACTCTGCGTCAGCTTCTTTATATTTAGCTGCTGTTTCTGCAACTAGCGGCTGTAACTCACCGCGTTGGAACATTTCGATGATAATGTCACAACCACCAACTAACTCGCCTTCTACCCATAGTTGTGGGAACGTAGGCCAATTTGCGTATGCTGGAAGTTCAGCACGAATGTCTGGATTAAGTAAAATATCAACATATGCAAATGGTTCGCCACACGACATTAGAGCTTGTGACGCTTGTGAAGAAAAACCACAATTTGGTAATTTAGGTGACCCTTTCATGTAAAGGATTATTGGGTTTTCTGAAATCTGCTGTTTAATTTTATCAATGGTTTCCATCTACAACCTCAAAATGACGATAGCTGAATATACCTAGGCCTTGAAAATAAATCATTGTGACCACAGATATATAACTTAAAATGGGCAAATAAAGCCGCAATTGAAATAGTCTTTAGCAATAGCATTGCTGTTTGCTAAAACTTGAGTAAAATACTCAACAATTATAGTAACACTATATTCCCGGTTGGTATAGGTAAGTGGCCTGTTTGTACAGGCATTACGTATAACCAAACGGATTATCAACCAAAAGAAGATGGAGATAGAAAAATGGCATTTGAACTACCGTCACTACCATATGCAATCGATGCACTTGAGCCACATATTTCAAAAGAAACTCTAGAGTTTCACCACGGTAAACACCACAACACTTATGTTGTTAAACTTAATGGTTTAATTCCTGGTACTGAGTTTGAAAACAAATCTCTAGAAGAAATCGTATGTTCTTCAGAAGGCGGCGTATTTAACAACGCAGCACAAATCTGGAACCACACTTTCTACTGGAACAGCCTATCTCCAAATGGCGGCGGCGAGCCAACTGGCGCAGTTGCTGATGCAATCAACGCTAAATGGGGCTCTTTTGATGCGTTTAAAGATGCATTAAATGATAAAGCAGTTAACAACTTCGGTTCTAGCTGGACTTGGTTAGTTAAACTTGCTGATGGTTCATTAGATATCGTAAATACGTCTAACGCAGCGACTCCGTTAACAGATGAAGGTGTTACTCCAATCCTAACAGTGGATTTATGGGAACATGCTTACTACATCGATTACCGTAACGTGCGTCCAGATTACCTTAAAGGTTTCTGGTCACTAGTTAACTGGGAATTTGCAAACGCAAACTTCGCTTAATTAGCGCTTTTAGCTAATTTAAAAAGACGCTTAGGCGTCTTTTTTTATGCTCAATTTTTAATAAAAGTGGTGTTATACGACGGCAATTCGTTAATTGGTCAACATGATCTTTTTTCACTTAAATTTTTAATTTTATTGCACAAAAATACGAAATAGTGACTAGACTTTAAACAGTAAGCACCTTTTTTAGCGGGTTTCGGAGGTTATTATGACGATTTTTGAGCATTACCAAGCACGATACGAAGCGGCACAAGAAGAAGAGTACAGTATTAGCGAATTCCTTGAGATTTGTAAAACTGATAAGTCTGCCTACGCCAGCGCACCAGAGCGCTTACTTATGGCTATAGGCGATCCCCAAATGGTTGATACTGCAACGGATGCACGATTAAGTCGATTATTTTCCAATAGAGTAGTAGCACGCTACCCTGCCTTTGAAGACTTTTATGGAATGGAAGACGCTATTGAACAAATAGTTTCTTATTTAAAACATGCAGCCCAAGGGCTTGAAGAGTGTAAACAAGTACTTTATTTGCTCGGCCCTGTTGGCGGCGGTAAATCATCTATTGCTGAAAAACTAAAATACCTAATGCAACAAGTGCCCATATATTCTATAAAAGGCTCACCAGTTAACGACCACCCTTTATCTTTATTTGATGCGGTAGAAGATGCTAGCGTCCTTGAGCAAGAATACGGCATTAAACCCCGCTATTTAAAAACGATTATGTCACCTTGGGCTGGCAAACGATTAAAAGAATTTAACGGCGATATTAGTCAATTTAGAGTAGTAAAACGCTACCCCTCTATTTTAAACCAAATTGGTATTGCCAAAACCGAGCCTGGAGATGAAAACAACCAAGATATTTCTGCATTGGTTGGTAAGGTTGATATTCGCCAACTTGAGCATTTTGCGCAAAACGATCCAGATGCATACGCTTATTCGGGTTCATTATGCCTTGCAAACCAAGGTTTAATGGAATTTGTAGAAATGTTTAAAGCGCCTATTAAAGTGCTACACCCTTTACTTACAGCTACTCAAGAGGGCAATTATAATGGTACCGAAGGCATTAGTGCTCTGCCATTTAATGGCATGATCCTCGCCCATTCTAATGAATCAGAATGGCAAACGTTTAAAAATAATAAAAATAACGAAGCGTTTTTAGATCGTGTTTACATTGTAAAAGTGCCTTACTGCTTACGTGTAACCGAAGAAATTAAAATTTACGATAAATTACTAGAGCATAGCGAGCTTTATAATGCGCCATGTGCGCCTGGCACACTAAAAACACTGGCACAATTTACCACGTTATCCCGATTAAAAGAGCCTGAGAACTCGAGTATTTATTCAAAAATGCGGGTATATGATGGTGAAACCTTAAAAGACACAGATCCTAAAGCAAAATCTTACCAAGAATATCGCGACTACGCAGGTGTTGATGAAGGCATGACGGGGCTCTCTACCCGTTTTGCGTTTAAAATTTTGTCCCGTGTGTTTAATTTTGACACCACTGAAGTTGCAGCTAATCCTGTACATTTATTTTATGTGCTAGAGCAACAAATTGAACGAGAGCAATTTAGTAGCGAAGTTGAAGAGCGCTACTTAAGCTTTTTAAAAGGCTATTTAATACCACAATATGTAGAGTTTATTGGCAAAGAACTACAAACCGCATATTTAGAGTCTTATTCTGAATACGGCCAAAATATTTTTGACCGCTATGTTATTTATGCTGATTTTTGGATTCAAGACCAAGAATACCGTGATCCAGATACAGGCCAACTATTTGACCGTGCAGCACTTAATGCAGAGCTTGAAAAAATTGAAAAATCAGCCGGTATTTCTAATCCTAAAGATTTTAGAAACGAAATAGTTAACTTTGTACTTCGCGCTCGTGCCCATAATAACGGTAAAAACCCACTGTGGACCAGTTACGAAAAGTTACGCACTGTCATTGAGAAGAAAATGTTCTCAAATACAGAAGACTTACTACCCGTTATTTCGTTTAACACTAAAACATCAGCGGAAGATCAACAAAAACACGAAGACTTTGTAAACCGTATGGTCGAAAAAGGCTATACACAAAAACAAGTTCGCTTGCTTTCTGAATGGTATTTACGAGTTAGAAAGTCGCAATAGCCTTCATATTTGTAGTTTTTAGGAGGTCATTATGGCGAATTTTATTGATAGGCGTTTAAACGGAAAAAACAAAAGTACGCTCAATCGCCAGCGCTTTATTAGGCGCTATAAAAAGCAAATTAAAGAAGCTGTGTCAGATGCAATAAACAAACGCAGTGTCACCGACTCAAGCTCTGGTGAAAGTATTTCTATTCCGCAGCGTGATATCAGCGAGCCTACCTTTCATCAAGGCAGAGGAGGAAATAGAGAGCAAATTCACCCGGGGAATGATCAATTCTCTACAGGAGATAAAATTGAACGCCCTAAAAGTGGCCAAGGTGGTGGCGCAGGAGATGGCGATGCGAGTGATTCTGGCGAGGGGCAAGATGAGTTTGTATTTTCTATATCAAAAGATGAATACCTAGATTTACTATTTGAAGATTTAGAACTGCCTAATTTGCAAGAAAATCAACTTGATAAACTAGTACAAATGAAAACGCATCGTGCTGGTTTTTGTAGCGATGGCATGCCCAGTAATATAGATATAGTGCGCTCACTTCAAGGCTCCCTAGCCCGAAGAGTAGCTATGAATGCGGGTAAAAAAAGGCGACTCGCAGAGCTTGAAGGGCAGCTTGCAATGGAGCTTGAGCAACCTCAAAGCGATAAAGCGGTTATTGCATTACTGCAAGAGGATATTAAATTATTAAAACAACAAATTAAAAATGTGCCATTTATAGACAATTATGATTTGCGCTTTCGTAATTATGAAAAACGCCCTCACCCCACCAGCAAAGCGGTCATGTTTTGTATTATGGATGTATCTGGCTCTATGGACCAAGCCACAAAAGATATGGCTAAACGCTTTTATATTTTGCTGTATCAGTTTTTAACACGCAGCTATAAAGATATTGAGGTGGTATATATTCGCCATCATACACAAGCAAAGGAAGTAGACGAGCAAGAGTTTTTTTATTCGCAAGAAACAGGTGGCACCATCGTTTCAAGTGCACTTAAGTTAATGAATGAAATAATAAAAGATCGTTACGACGCTGAGCAATGGAATATATATGCTGCACAAGCATCCGATGGCGATAACTGGGCTGATGATACCCCTCACTGTGGGCAAATATTACGGAACAAGCTTTTAAAAGCAGTTAGGTATTTCGCCTATATTGAAATTACAACGCGTGCTCATCAAAGTCTATGGCGTGAATACGAGGGCATAACACAAAGCCACAATAATTTTGCTATACAACACATTCAAGGTGTCGAAGACATTTACCCTATATTTAGGGAGCTATTTAAAAAGAGCCGCCAACAGCAAGGTACAGCATAAGCCTAAGCGAGGTAATAATATGAGTAATAAACGTATTAATGATGGCCCCGATTGGACCTTTGACTTATTACACGAGTACCAAACAGAAATTGCTCGCGTTGCAGAGCACTACCGGTTAGATACCTACCCTAATCAAATTGAAGTTATTAGCGCCGAACAAATGATGGATGCATACTCAAGTGTAGGTATGCCTTTAGGCTACAGTCATTGGTCATATGGTAAAAAGTTTATTCAGACAGAGCAAAACTATAAACGCGGGCAAATGGGCTTAGCCTACGAAATAGTGATTAACTCTGATCCATGTATTGCGTATTTAATGGAAGAAAATACCCTGCCCATGCAGGCTCTAGTTATGGCACATGCCTGTTATGGTCATAACTCATTTTTTAAAGGTAACTATTTATTTAAAACCTGGACTGATGCGGGATCAATTATTGATTACTTAGTATTTGCTAAAAATTATATTAGTCGTTGTGAAGAAAAATACGGTATTAGTGAGGTAGAATCGCTGCTCGACTCATGCCATGCTTTAATGAATTACGGTGTAGATAGATATAAACGCCCGCAACAAATATCATTATTTGAAGAGCAGAAGCGCCAGCAAGAACGTGAAGATTATATGCAATCTCAAGTTAACGAGCTATGGCGGACTATACCTGTTCAACAACAGGAAGCAAAAAAGCAGGAGAAGCATTTTCCGCAAGAGCCCCAAGAAAATATATTATATTTTATTGAAAAAAACGCCCCTCTTTTGGGTTCTTGGCAACGTGAAATAATCCGTATAGTGCGTAAAATTTCGCAATACTTTTACCCGCAAAAGCAAACCCAAGTAATGAACGAAGGCTGGGCCACTTTTTGGCATTACACTATCTTGAATCATCTATACGATGAAGGAAAACTAAGCGATGCCTTTATGCTTGAGTTTTTACAAAGCCATACTAATGTAGTTTATCAGCCACCTTACAATAGTAATTATTATTCAGGTATTAACCCATATGCTCTAGGCTTTAATATGATGGTTGATATTCGCCGTATTTGTGAAAACCCTACAGATGAAGACAAACGTTGGTTTCCTGAATATGCAGGGAGCAATTGGTTAGACACCTTACATTTTGCTATGGAAAACTTTAAAGATGAGAGCTTCATTAGTCAGTTTTTATCACCTAAGCTCATACGTGAATTTAAGCTATTTACTATCGTTGATCATGCTAATAGCTCACACTTAGAAGTAGGTGCTATTCATGATGATAGTGGCTATAAAGCAGTGAGAGAAGCTCTTTCTGCACAATACAATTTGAGTAATCTTGAACCAAACATTCAAGTATATGACGTTGATATTAGAGGCAATCGATCTTTAACGCTAAGATACGTTCCGCATAATAAAATCCCACTTGCAAACTCTCATGAGGAAGTACTAAAACACCTTTACAGACTATGGGGCTTTAAGGTAAAGCTGGAGCAAGAGTCAAATACTGGTGACGTATCAATACTAGAGCAATGCCCAAACGATGATTCACGCCATATAACAGAGTGAATATAATAATAAAAAGCTTTTTGTATTCGTTGTCTCAGTCGATTATGTAAGTAAAGCGGGCTTAGCAGACCAAGTTTTTCCAAGACTAGGGGCTATGCCTGATGCCGATTTAGTCATTATTGGATCTGTAGGAAACTTAGGTATTAAAAATACGTTGATTGATAATACTGCAGAGAAAATGATGAAACTCATTAAAACTGATGTTTTGGTTTTACCGCCACTTTAACAACAAATCTTAAAAAATGACGCTTAAGTGTCATTTTTTATATCTACATAGGCGGTCACTTTATTTCGACCAGAGTCCTTTGAGTGGTAAAGCGCTTTGTCAGCAGCTTCAATCCAACGTTCATGATTTTTAAAGTCATTACTGCTACCGGCAAAGCCTATACTAATGGTCATCTGTATTTCAAAGTGTTTATATTTTACAGGCGTTGATTCAATTAATGCTCTTAAACGCTCAGCAAATATTGTCGCGCCATCTTTATCTGTGTCCAGTAAAGTAACTACAAACTCTTCACCGCCATAGCGCCCTGCTATATCTGTTTCTCGAAGTGTTGTTCTCAGTAAGTCACATAGATGACGAAGTGCTTCATCACCACAGCTGTGGCCATATTCATCATTAATTTTTTTAAAGTGATCAATATCAAACATTAATAAAGTGCTGCATCCCCCACTTCGCTTCACTCTTAAAAATTCTTGGCGAAGTGTACCTTCCCAATGCCCACGGTTTGAAAGCTGAGTAAGACTATCAGTTTGACTAACCTGCTCAAGCTTTCTATTTAACTCTTCGAGCTCTTTTTTATTTACGGCTATATCTGTTACATCGTACAAAATTATACAAATATGACTCACTTCACCCATCGTATTCGTAAGAGGAATAAACGTGGCATTTTGATACATATAATCTGCTTTACCCGTGATTGGTCGGTAATTTTTAAAGCGGAAAATATAAGGTTGCTGCTCCCAAATAGTAAAAGAGCGATTTTTTAGTACAAATACAGATTCTGATTTACTTCTAAACCATTTTTCGTCTATTGCAGGAAATAAATCAAATAAGTCTTTATCTTTAACGGCACTAGGAAGTAGCCCAGAATGATTTTCCATAAAACCATTCCATACACATACCTTATAATCCCTATCGAGTACCACAAGGCCTACATCTACAGTATTAAACATATCCATTAACCAATGGATCTCATTCATTTCTAAATCAGCGGCCATAACTTAATCTTCTAATAGGTAAGCAACTTTGAATTTCAAAGTTTTAAGTGAATCTTCAGTAAATAACAGCATGAGGTCGCAATTTATATCATGGTTTTCAATACCGTAACTTATTTCTATCGCTAGCGTGCGTTGCCAACGTGATTTGTTTGATTTTACTAAATCAGACACATCTCTGTGCTGCCCAAGTACTATTGGGTGCCCTTGGCTAAATGACATATCAAGCTGCTTTGAAAGGCCTGTTAAAATTGCACCTATCAAAATATTACTAATATCCATAAGGAGCTCAAGCTCAACCTTATCGTTTAGCTCGCCGTCGTAATTCATCAGTGAGGCAATTTCTTTAAAGCTAGAGTCATTTAGTAGTAATAATGCTTCACCAGACACTCCACCACCAATAAAGCCTTGGCACACACCCGAGGTAGCAGCATTGTTATCAATAGACTGAAGCGCCATATCAAGCTCATTAACTTCTAAAATGTTCACATTTGGAATTGGCAACTCTACAAATACCTTTAGTAGACGAGCTAATAAGTCACCAGCTTGGCCCATAGCAACGTTGGTCAGCTCTTGATATATATCTCGTACATCAGGGTCAACTTGCTCACCTAATGAATGAGATAGTCGCTCACGCATTGCCTTATCTTTAATTCCGTGGTGTTCAATAATATGGGCGAGTTTTTCAGCAGAGCAAGGTTTTTGTATGAAGTCGATTGCACCAAGTTCAAGAACGCGTTGATGCGCGCTTGGCTGTATATCTCCGGAGACAACAACAGTAAGAATGTTTAAGCCTTGCTCTTTCATCGCGATGAGAACTTCGTACCCATCCATTTCAGGCATATTCAAATCCAAAAACAGTATTTCTGGTTGGATTAGTTTAATTTGTTTTATGCAATCAACGCCATCCAGTGCAAATTCAACCTTAATATCCCAATCTTCAGGTAATGAACGAGCTAATTGGCGTCTCGCTAATTTTGAGTCATCACATATTAATACCGTTGTTGACATACTATCTCTCTGTTTTAAACCCGTTATGAGCATCAAAATGATTTATAAAGGCTATTGTTTTTTTTATTAAAGATATATTTTGTAACTTCATGTTAATCAAAGATTGTCTTGGTTACAATTTTTATATTACAGAATTAATTCCGAGTCCATAAGTACGTGCTTAACTTGCAAGATTAAACAAAGTTTAAATCTCAAAGCAAGCCGCTAAAGAGCTACATAATCACTTGGTTACTATTACGCAGTATAATACACTGACACCTATTGCGTTAATTTAAAAGGAAATACCCTATGTTTCGTTCCGTTGTGTTTGCATTGAGTGCATTTTGCTCTGTTGCTATTGCTGCCGATTACCCAGAAAACACGCTTGATGCAGGAAAAGTGTCGGCACAAGGTAAGCCTGTCACTTTATTAGGTAACGGGGTCGCTGTGGGTGATAGCGCACCGAACTTTAAAGTGGTTGATGGCAGCTTTATTCCTGTAACGCTTGAGGATTATAAAGGCCAAGCCGTACTAATAAGTGTAGTGCCAAGTCTTGATACCGGTATTTGTAGTTTACAAACTAAACATTTTAACGAAAAAGTCGCCGCGCAATTTCCGGGTGTAGCAATGCTTACAATTAGTGCAGATTTACCTTTTGCTCAAAAACGATTTTGTAAAGCTGAAAATATAGACAAAGTTACTGCGCTGTCTGACTCGGTATGGCGTGACTTTGGTCAAAAATATGGTTTAATTATTAAAGATATGGGTCTGTTAACGCGCTCAGTATTTGTTTTAGATAAGAGTCATACTGTTATTTATAAACAGCTAGTAAGCAGCCTATCTACAGAGCCAGAATACGATAGTGTGATTGAAAAGCTTAAAACACTTTAATTTTTACCAATTAGCTTAATTAAGTATTATTGCGGATTAGTAAAAACAAAAAACCGCCATTTGGCGGTTTTTTAGTGCGCTTTAAATTAACCTAAAAGCTCACCTAACTGTGCGCTCACAACTTCAACGGCTTGTGTACCGTCAAGTTTGTGGTACTGCGTGTTACCTGCAGCAGCTTCAGCTTGGTAGTAATCAACTAATGGCATAGTTTGCTCATGATAAATGCCTAAACGTTTACGTACTGTTTCTTCAGTATCGTCTGCGCGAACAATTAAGTCTTCGCCTGTTTCGTTGTCTTTACCTTCAACCTTTGGTGGGTTGTAAACTACATGGTAAACACGACCTGAGCCTGGGTGTACACGACGTCCGCCCATACGTTCTACAATTACTTCATCAGCCACATCAAATTCAATAACGTGATCAACCACTACGCCATTTTCTTTCATTGCATCTGCTTGTGGAATAGTGCGTGGGAAACCATCAAGTAAAAAACCTTTTTCACAATCAGCTTTAGCAATACGCTCTTTAACTAAACCGATAATGATATCGTCAGAAATTAACTGACCTGCATCCATTACTTTTTTTGCTTCAAGACCCAGTGGTGTGCCTTCTTTAATAGCTGCGCGAAGCATATCGCCAGTAGAAATTTGTGGAATACCGTACTTGTCCATTAAAAACTGAGCTTGAGTACCTTTACCAGCACCCGGCGCGCCCAAAAGAATAATGCGCATATCATTGTCCCCTAGTATGGAAGTTTATTTTTAAAGCCTGAATTCTTCCACAAGCGCCGCTGATACTCAAGTAACTTATACTAATTGCCTACTTTGCAGCGCATAAAAAAAGGAAGCAAACGCTTCCTTTTTAAATGTGTACAAACTTTGTACTTTTATTTACTTAGCCAATCAGCAATTACTTGCTAAGTTCTAACATAAGTTTATTTAGGCGTGTAACAAATCCTGTTGGATCTTTTAATGTACCACGCTCAGCAAGCAATGCTTGGTCTAGTAGAACATGTGACCACTGTGCAAATTTATCTTCGTCTTGTTCATCATTTAAATGCTTAACAAGTTGGTGTTCTGGGTTTAGTTCAAACACCGGTTTTGCCTCTGGTGCTGCTTGACCCACAGATTCCATTAGCTTTTGCATTTGTGAGCTCATATCATTGTCATCACTTACAACACACGCTGGAGAATCTGTTAAACGGTGCGTAAAGCGCACGTCTTTTACATCATCACCTAGCGATGTTTTAATGCGCTCAACAAGGCCTGCCATTTCTTTTTCAGACTCTTCTTGTGCTTTTTTAGTTTCTTCGTCGTCAAGCTTACCTAAGTCTAAATCACCACGCGTAATTGATTGAAGCTGCTTATCAGCAAATTCAGTCAGGTGGCTCATCATCCACTCATCAACTCGGTCACTTAGTAGTAATACTTCGATGCCTTTCTTACGGAAAATCTCTAAATGTGGAGAGTTCTTAGCCGAAGTGAAAGTGTCAGCCACTACATAATAAATCTTGTCTTGGCCTTCATTCATGCGCTCAACGTATTGCTCAAGCGATACATCTTGCGTTTCTGAATCAGTATGAGTTGAAGAAAAGCGTAATAACTTACAAATAGCTTCTTTATTTGCTGCGTCTTCCGCTGGACCTTCTTTCATTACTTGGCCAAATTCATTCCAAAACACTTGGTAGTCATCAGCTTTGTTTTTAGCCATACGCTCAAGCATTTTGATAATGCGCGATGTACACCCTTTACGAATAGCTTGTGTTACTTTGTTGTCTTGTAAAATTTCGCGAGATACGTTTAGTGGTAAATCGTTTGAATCTAATAAACCTTTTACAAAACGTAAGTAGCTTGGCATAAACTGCTCAGCATCATCCATTACAAATACGCGTTGTACATAAAGTTTTAAACCACTTTGACGGTCACGATTCCATAAATCGAAAGGCGCTTTTTTAGGAATGTATAAAAGGCTGGTGTATTCAGTTTTACCTTCAACCTTATTATGTCCCCAGCTAAGTGGATCTTCCCAGTCGTGGCTTACGTGCTTGTAAAACTCTTTGTATTCTTCATCAGAAATTTCTGATTTGTCACGTGTCCATAATGCTGTTGCGCGGTTAATACTTTCCCACTCACCAGGTACTGCTGGAATTTTTTCGCCGTCTTCACCTTCAGACTCTGGTACTTCTGCTTTGTACATTTGCACAGGTGTTGAAATATGATCAGAGTATTTAGTTACTATGCCACGCAGGCGGTAATCATCAGCAAATTCTTTTTCTTCATCACGAAGATGTAAAATAATGTCGGTACCACGACTTTCTTTTTCAATTTCTTGAAGCGTGTATTCGCCTTCACCTTGTGATTCCCACTCGTAAGCCGTTGTTTCACCGGCTTTACGCGTACGAACCGTCACTAAATCAGCAACGATAAAAGCTGAGTAAAAACCAACACCAAATTGACCAATTAACTGTGAATCTTTACTTTGATCGCCCGTTAAGTTTTTGAAAAACTCAGCAGTCCCTGACTTTGCAATTGTGCCTAACGAGTTAATCACTTCATCACGGGTCATACCAATACCGTTATCAGAAATTGTAATTGTATTTGCTTCTTTATCGGCGCTAATACGTACATGTAAGTCAGCATCACCTTGGTAAAGGTCGCCATTTGAAAGTGCTAAAAAGCGTAACTTGTCTGCCGCATCAGATGCGTTTGATACAAGTTCACGTAAAAATATCTCTTTATTAGAATAAAGAGAGTGAATCATTAAGTTTAATAATTGTTTTACTTCTGTTTGAAAGCCTAATGTTTCTTTTTGTGCTGCAGTCATTTATGTATCTCCAATTTGCAAAGTGTCTGCGTTATGCACTTAATATGGGGTGAGGTGAATCAACTTCAAGGGAAAAGTTTAAAAAAGATTAAAACGGGCACGGACACTTTGCATGAAAAGGAAGCCCTGTTATTGGGTGATCAAAAAATACGTCACTGGCATGTAGCAATAAACGTTCAGCCATTTGTTCACTGCGCTTACTTTTATATAAATCACACCCTAAAATTGGGTGTCCTATTGCATCACTATGAATACGTAGTTGATGCGTACGTCCTGTAATAGGTGTAAATTGCACAAATGTACGTTCAGGCTTTAATAACCTTTTGAGCACTGTGTATTTACTAATTGCTTCTTTACCTGTGGTTTTGCATATTTTGACTAAAGGAAAGCGCTCTTTGTCTTTTGCTATAGGCAAATTTATTTCACCTTGCAAGGTAGTCACACTTCCTTCTAGCATCGCTAAATAACGCTTTTGTATTGCTCGACTTTGAAACTGTTTATTTAAATGCTTAGACGCAGAGGCATTTAACCCAACAATCATAATACCTGATGTGCCAAAATCTAGCCGATGCGGTAATTTAGCCTCAGGAAAGGCCGCTGTTAATCCTTTTTGACCATTTACTAACCGGTAGTGTACTGAGTCCCAGTTAAGTGGATTCTTCCCAGATAAACTTAATAATCCACTGGGTTTATTAATAATCAAAATAGCATCATCTTGATAAAGTATTTTAATAGCTTCATGGCACTTGGGCGCTATAAAATTATCAACAATTGTATGAGGCGCACTCAAAGGTTCAACCATTAATCAATATCTTTGGAATGCAGCGCTTTTAAAGCCAATACTTGCTCGCGTAAATTATCGGCAGTCACTTTATCTGCTGCTATTGGCTCACCTGCTGTAACCGATACTAAAGAGTACTTTAATCGAGGTAATTGCCACTTAGCTTTACGGCTAAACACACTGCCCCATAATCCACCTAAGTGCACAGGAATAACAGGCACGGGTGAGCGTTCAATAATACGCTCAATGCCACGCCTAAACATATCAATTGAACCGTCGCTAGTTAATTTCCCTTCTGGAAATATGCCCACAAGCTCGCCGCGCTCAAGTGCACTGGCTACATCATCAAACGCTTTTTTAAACGCTTCTGGGTTTGTTTTTTCGCTATTTATTGGAATTGCTTTGGCCATTTTAAATAGCCAATGTAAAGCAGGAGAATAATAAATAGGCGCAAATACCATAAAGCGTATAGGCCTTGGTGAAGCAGCTAAAATAAACATCCAATCTACAAAGCTAACGTGGTTTGAAACAATCACCGCAGCCCCTTCAGATGGAATATTAACCTCACATTTTGTACGTACGCGATACATACATATCGCTAATATATAAATAACAAAGCGTAAGAAAAACTCAGGCACTTTAGTATAAATATGTATTGAAATAAGTAAGTTAAGACCTGCGAGTAATAAAAGTAGTGATGAAATATGCCACTTAAGAACAGACAGCGTAATAATACTTAAGATAGCGCTGCCAACCATAAACAATGCATTAAGAACATTATTAGCGGCAATGACGCGTGATCGGCTCGACTCCTCAGTACGCTGCTGAATTAACGCATACAGCGGCACTGTATAAAAACCTGAAGCAATACCAATTCCAGCCATCCAAATAAAATGCCAGATCATATCGCCAGTATTTAAAACTTGCTTAAGGGTTAATAAGTTTTCACTTGGAGTAATGTACGTCTCAATTGCTGGTTCTTGGCTTAATAAATACAAAAAAAGCGTTATTAAAATAGCCCCAAATGGCACAATACCAAGCTCAATACGAGAGCGTGAAAGCTTTTCACACAGCAGAGAACCAATTGCAATACTTAAAGAAAAGACCACCAACGCACTGGTTACTACTAATTCATCGCCGCCCATCACATGTTTAACGTAATTTGGTAGTGCGGTTAAAATAATAGCGCCTATAAGCCAAAACCAACTGATCCCTAAAACAGATTTACCCACAGATTCTGTTTGTGCATTAAGCGCTTTAAATACATTTTTAGTTGACGAAAAAATATTGTACGTAAAGTGCAAGTTAGGCTCATTCGCTTCACTTACCGGTATAAAGCGGCTACTAAAATACCCAAGTGTAGCCAGTACCAATACTGCAATACTTATTACAACAGGACCCACTGTTTGAGTAATAAAATAAGTACCAAATATAGTCCCTAATAAAATTGCCACAAACGTACCCGACTCCACTAAACCATTTGCTTTAGTGAGCTCGTTTGGAGCAACATGTTGAGGTAATATTGAATATTTTAATGGGCCAAAAAAGGTGCTTTGCAATCCCATAAAAAATATTGTTGCAAGCATTAGCCATACTTGCTGCGTTAAAATTGATGCAGCGCCAATGACCATAATTGGTATTTCGCATAGCTTTACAAGCCTAATAAGCTTTGATTTTTCTGTTTTTTCGGCAAGTTGCCCTGCCATACCAGAAAATAAAAAAAATGGTAAAATAAACAAGCCTGCAGCAATATTCGAATATAATGCACCGTCTGCAAGTGTTGCCGCTTGAAAAACCAATAAAATAAGCACCGACTGCTTGTATACGTTATCGTTTATGGCTGATAAAAACTGCGTAACAAAAAGCGGTAGAAAACGCTTACTGTTTAGTAATGCACTTGGATGTTTTTTATTATTTTGCATTTTGTCCCTTAGTCACTCGCTACTAATGCTTAATCATATAAAGCGCTAATCTTACCTTATGTTTTGCTTTAAAAACAAAAAAAGCCTACATATTTTACAATGTAGGCTTTTAAAGTAAATTTCAAATAGCTGCTTTAGTCTTGCATTACCGCACGACGGCCGCTAAAGGCGTGCATAAGTGTGGTACCATCGACCAAATCGAGCTCACCACCGACAGGTATACCATGAGCAATTCTTGATGCGCCTACTTTATATTTATGGCAAAGCTGAGCAATATAATGCGCTGTTGTTTCGCCTTCAACCGTAGGGTTAGTCGCTAAAATAACTTCGTTTATACCACCATGAGAAAGCTTTTGCTCTAGTACATCAAGGCCAATTTCTTTAGGACCAATACCATCAATAGGTGATAAATGTCCCATTAAAACAAAGTATAAACCTTGATATTGCCCTGTTTGCTCAATTGCCAGTACATCTGTTGGTGATTCAACAACACACAAAATCCCACTGTCTTGACGTTTAGTACTTAAGCAAATGTCACATTGTGCTTGTTCTGTAAACGTACGGCACGATTGACAATGTCCTACCGCAGTCATTGCTTTAGTGAGCGCATTACCAAGTTGAGTGCCACCTTTGCGGTCGCGTTCAAGTAAATGAAAGGCAATACGCTGCGCTGACTTTGGGCCTATGCCTGGCTGACAGCGCAATGCTTCAATAAGCTGAGTTAAACTATCTGAAAGTTGCATATTTGCTTAAAACGGCATTTTCATACCTGGTGGTAATTGCATACCGCCAGTTACTTTGCCCATGCGCTCTTGTGTTTCATCAGCCACGCGTCGTACAGCGTCATTACATGCTGCTGCTAATAAATCTTCAATCATGTCTTTGTCGTCTTCCATTAAACTTTCATCAAGCTCAACACGACGTACATTATGGTTACCAAGCATAGTTACTTTAACTAGGCCTGCGCCCGCTTCACCTACAACTTCTAGTGTTGCGATTTCGTCTTGGGCTTTTTGCATGCGCTCTTGCATTTGCTGCGCTTGCTTCATCATGTTACCCATTCCACCTTTAAACATAATTTTCTCTCTTTCTTTTAAACTTTAATTGTCATGAAGATAAGGGCGATTGTATTTAATTACAATGCCTGAATGCTATTTTCGTCAATTTCCGCGCTAAATACCTGCTGAAACTGCACTATATTGTCATCCGTTGTGATCACATCGATTGCTTGTTGATGACGACCTACATCTATTTTTTGTTGAATTAAGTAAGGTGAATCTATCACCCCTTTTGCAAAATTAATGCTAAGCGATACATTATGCTCATAAATGCTTGATAGTGCTGCATCTAATTTTTGGCGAAGCACAGGTGTATCTAAATGTTTTTGTGATTCATCAACATCAATATGCAAATTGTTACCTTGCTTAGTAAAAATGGAGTGCAACGCAAACTGGCGCATACGCCCCCCTAAGCCCATACGCTTAATTAAATAAGCCCATTCATCTTGCTGATGTGCAAACCTAATTTCGCTGATCGGGCTTTGAAAATCATCGGGCACCGGAATACTTGGCTCTTCAGGGGCGGCTTCTACCACCTTTTGAGGATTAATTTGTTCAAGTAACTCTGGCGCTAAGTTTTCAGTAATTGTTTGATGTTTTTCTTTAAAGTCAATCTTACGTGCTGGTTTTGTATTTGCTTGATTAAGTGACTCTGTTTGGCCCCCTGTTACTGGGAGCTCATGCTTTTTTTCACTCTCACCTGCACTATTGGTTGCCCATGGTGGTGCATCGTCAATTGCATCAAGGTTTGGTGCGCTTTCATTACTCGCTGGCTGTGCATTTTGACTCGTTGCTACTTTTGGCATTCTAGGATGCTGGCTAGGTTCTTTTGCACTTGGCTTGGTTAACGGCTCTGATGCGTTATTTTCAGCAGTGCGAGTATTTGCACCTGAAAGTCTACCTGCGCCCGATATATTTCTGTCACGTAAAATACGGGCAATAGCCGATTGCGCCTGAGCGTCTTGCTCTGCAATTGGTGTACTCGTATTTTGGCTAACCGCACTTTCACTTGATGCCGGCTCAGAGGGTGACTCTGAATTAGTGCTTTGCGCAGGGTTAAATCCCTGCTCTACGGCACTGTTCATTATATCGTCAAATTGCGAAGCGAGTGTTTGCTCAGCATCGCTATGTTGCATATAAGCTTCATCTTCACTTTGATGCTGAGCTTGTGCATCTGAAATTACAGTACTTTTTGGCTGCTCATTAACCTGTTCAGGTTGTTGAACTGGCGGCTTGGCCTCAATTGTAGCGGGCTGCGTATTCGAAACTTCATTGGCAACTGACGGCTCTTGTACAGGTGGTACTTGAACCATTGACTCTTGTTTTTGAGTGTTTAGCTGTGAAGTATTATCTAAAGCTTGTGTGCTGTTAGTTGAAGGACTACTTTGGTTACCTGTTGTTTTTTGCGATGTTTTATTTTTATTTAATATATCTCGCAGTGCACTCGCTCTAACTGGTTTATTTTCAACAGGCTCTTGAGCTGCTAAAGGCACAGCCTGTTTATGCTCGGTTTGCGTTGGCTCAAATGCTAATAGCCTTAGCATTATCATTTCAAAGCCTAGGCGAGGCTCTGGTGCCCACTGTAAATCTTTTTTACCATTTAACAGGAGTTGATAATACACTTGAATCTGTTGTGCACTCGTATGCTCAGCAACATGTGCAATATAATCAACGTTCTTTTCATCAAGTGCTGCAGCTTCAGGAATAAGCTGACTTAATTGAACTAAATGCGTAAGTGCAATTAAATCATCAAGTAATGCTACATAATTTGGGTTACGACTAGCAACTTGCGCTATTTCATTCATAAGCGCTGGGCCATCTTGCGCTAATAATGCGGCAAGTAAACTTTGGCTATAATGCGTATCCATTAAACCAAGCATAGTTTGTACTGCTTGATTATTTATATCACCATTTGTTTGCGCTATCGCTTGGTCAGTTAAACTAAGCGCATCGCGCATACTGCCATCAGCCGCTTTTGCAATAATGCTAAGCGCATCATTGTCAAAACTTAGTTGCTCATGAGTTAATACACGCTCTAACTGAGCTTTAATTTCACTTTGCGATAATGCATTTAAGTTAAATTGTAAGCAACGAGATAAAATAGTGACAGGTAATTTTTGTGGATCGGTTGTCGCTAATAAAAATTTCACATGCTCTGGTGGCTCTTCTAACGTTTTTAAAAGGGCATTAAAGCTATGCTTTGAGAGCATGTGAACTTCATCTATTAGGTATACTTTATGACGCCCGCGCGTTGGCGCATATTGCACGTTATCAAGTATTTCGCGGGTATCTTCTACTTTAGTACGAGAGGCTGCATCTATTTCAAGTAAGTCTATATAACGACCTGCTTCTATATCTGTACAGCTACTACACTTTCCACAAGGAGATGCAGAAATGCCTTCATCACAATTTAAGCTTTTAGCAAAGATACGCGCAATGGTGGTTTTACCCACACCTCGGGTTCCAGTGAATAAATACGCGTGATGCAGTCTATTTTGTGTAAGCGCATTAACCAGCGCTTGTTTAACATGAGACTGCCCAACCAATTCATGAAAGGTTTGTGGACGCCATTTTCTCGCTAGAACCTGATAACTCATCGATTACTCGCCTTCAAATTCAACCAATTTTAGGATTTTAATACCCATTTTTTCGATGCGTTGTTCGCCGCCAAGCTCTGGAAGTGAAACTACAAATGCTGCATCAGTTGCTTCCCCGCCAAGTTTATTTACAAGCTTAGCCGTGGCTTCAATTGTACCGCCTGTTGCAAGTAAATCATCAACTAACAACACTTTGTCGCCTGGTACTATTGCATCAACATGAAGCTCAAGTGTGTCTTCACCGTATTCTAATAAGTAATCTTGGCGAATAACTTCTCGTGGTAATTTACCCGGCTTACGCACAGGAATAAATGGAATACCTAAAGCATAAGATAAAGGTGCGCCAAAAATAAAGCCACGTGATTCTGTACCAATGATTTTAGTAAAACCTTGATCTTTATACTCGTTTATAAAAGCATCAATTGTTGCTTTAAACGCGTCAGGGTTTGCCATTAATGTGGTTACATCGCGAAACATAATGCCCGCTTTTGGATAATCAGCAATTGTAGTTATGCTGTGTTTGATAATTGCTGGTGTTACTTGAGTCATAATTTTAACTGCTCAATGGTTTATATTACAAAGCAGGTGATTATAACCTTAACTGACCTTAAATTGCGAGTTTGCAATAATTATAAAAAAGAAAGAGCGGGAAGATTTACGAGGATTAAAATTAAAATGGTCAAGGCTGATGCTAACAACAGCCTCTCGATGCAAATACATTTTAAGTTAAGCTAGTGATCCAGCCTAAAATCGCATTTAAACAACCAATACCTGCAAATACCGCTAAAAAAGCAATAAAGTAAGTAGCATTAAACGGATCTTTAAAATCTTTATCATCTGACATGGGTACAACCCTTTATTAAGCACGATAAATTAGGTTGCCATGATAGACGATGTAAAAACATCTATAAAGGGCTTAATCTTGATTTTTTGTCACTATTACTCTGCGCTCCGCCATTGCATTAAGCGTAGCAAGTGCGCCTTGGTTTATTTGTTCTGGGCTAAACTGTGGAGCATGGCTTAATACCTGTTCACAAATTTCGTCAAAGGTAATGCCATTACTATTTTCAATAATTGAAAGTAATAAAGCCGTCATTGCATTGGTTGCCAAAAATTGCACATCGTCTTGTGCATCTCTATAAACAACAAAATAACTTGGTTGCTCGGCTGGGTGCTTAGGTTGAAAGTCTACACTGATAGTTTGAACCGGATATTGGTAACTTAAATTACGCGCTGTAACCGATAAGTATAGCGGAGCATGTGTAATATCAGTTGCATTGAGCTTTTGCTCTTGCGGATTATCCATAGCAATAGATACATCAAGCTCTATCCATTCGTAATGAGCAAGCTCTAACATAAAGGGAGGATCATTTTTTTGTATTTTATAATCACTTGATAAGTAATTAATGAATTCGCCTGCTATATCTAAAAAGTATGGTGAATGGCAATCATGGTTACTAAAAAATTGCCTAACGAGCTTTTTCCATTGTTTTTCGCTATATAAGGTTTTCAATACCGGAAAACCCGATGAAATAAATCCATCTACATTATTAAAAAATAAGTCACGATAAATAGCCATTCGCCTGTCTTCTATGTCGCTGGGCTTTTTATTTTGTTGAGGCTGGCGAATATGTGCCATAAATTCGTTTTGTACTTCAATAAAACTCATAATTGCATACTCTTTTAAACAAATATTAAGCACTTTGCTTAGTTAAAGACGAATTTAAATACTTACTTTGCAGCTCATGAATAATGTCTAGCTCTTTAGTTAATACATTCATCGTTGGAATATTAAAATCTCGCTCAAGCAGTGTAGGAAAAACACCGTGCTTTGCATAAGCTTTATCTAGCAATTCCCACACAGGGTCTATAACATCTGCACCGTGGGTATCTACAATCAAATCTTCGGCTTCATTATAATGCCCTGCAACATGGCCATAAGCGATACGCTTTGAAGGCAGCCCATTTAAAAACTCTTCAGCATTGTATCCATGATTAATTGAGTTAACGTAAATATTATTAACATCTAGCAATAGCTTACAATCAGCTTGCTCTAAAATAGTATTGGTGAATTCAAGCTCAGATAACTCTTGGCCAGGCGCACCATAGTAAGAAACATTCTCTATCGCTATTTGGCGCTCTAAAATATCCTGTACTTGCTTAATGCGAGGAACAACATGTGCGATTGCATCTTGAGTAAACGGAATTGGCATTAAATCGTACATATGGCCAGTGCCGGAGCAATAACTTAAATGCTCACTAAATATTTTAATATTGTGCTCATCAAAAAAAGTTTTAAGTGACTTCACAAATTCAATATCTAATGGCTCAGGTGAACCAATTGAAAGCGATAATCCATGACAAACAAAGTTAGTAACATCAGTTAATGTTTTAAATTGCTTTTTAAAACGCCCACCTAGTTTTAACCAGTTCTCAGGTGCCACTTCCATAAAATCTACTTGCTTGGGTACATGCTCAAGTAGCTCATCAAGCATCTCACGACGAAGGCCGAGCCCTACCATACCAAACCCGGCGTTTTGAGTTGTTTTCATTATTGTCTCCTTAAAGCAAAAAGGGCCCAATGGCCCTTTTAGTATAATTGCAGCTGAATAACTTAAGCAATTACATCAAAATGATTATTGGCCACCACACTTGCCTTCGCCACATTTACCTTCTTTTTTTGCTTTAGTATCGCCACCACATTTGCCTTCGCCGCACTTACCTTCTTTCTTAGCTTTTGCGTCGCCGCCACATTTGCCTTCGCCGCACTTACCTTCTTTCTTAGCTTTTGCGTCGCCGCCACATTTGCCTTCGCCGCACTTACCTTCTTTCTTAGCTTTTGCGTCACCGCCACATTTACCTTCGCCGCACTTACCTTCTTTTTTATCTTTTGCGTCACCGCCGCATTTGCCTTCGCCGCACTTACCTTCTTTTTTATCTTTTGCGTCGCCCCCACATTTGCCTTCGCCACATTTACCTTCTGCAGCATCCAATTGGTAACCTGTAACTAGCTCTTGAAACTCAAATGGGTTAGCTTGTACATCTGTAGATACAAAACTTGCAGAGCCAACAACTACTGCACCTAAAGTTAACGCGATTGTATTTTTTTTAACTGTATTCATATTATGACTCTCTTTTATCAAGGGTTGTATTCTAAAACTACTCACGCAATTTTTACATTTGTATGTAGTTGGTATAATTAAGTAGACCTGACTGATAATAAAATCTTTCATTTATTTTCATTTTTTTTACTATTCACTTTATTGAAATAAATATGGACGACAAATACAGATTTATCAATTTAAGATTTACGGTTAAACTATGCGTCCAATTTTTAGCAAAACATTAAATATTTTATGAAGCTTGTTTTAGCGCCTATGGAAGGTGTTGTTGATTTCAAAATGCGCCAGTTACTTACCGATATAGGTGGATTCGACTTATGTGTAACTGAATTTGTGAGAGTTGTAGAAGCATGCTTACCCGATAAAGTATTCCATAGATTTTGTCCTGAGCTTCACAATAATGGTTATACCCGCGCAGGAACGCCAGTACGTGTACAATTACTTGGACAAGAAGCAAACCCTCTTGCTGAAAATGCAATAAGAGCAATCTCGCTCGGCTCTCATGGCGTTGACCTTAACTTTGGTTGCCCTGCAAAAACGGTTAATAAAAGCCGTGGCGGCGCAGTATTACTAAAAGATCCTGAACACATGTATACCATTATTAAAGCCGTAAGAGATGCTGTAGATAATGACCATGAGGTAAGCGCAAAAATTCGTCTAGGGTTTGATGATGATTCTAATAGCCAGGAAATAGTTGATGCAGTAGTAAGTGCTGGTGCAAATAGCGTTGCTATACATGCTCGCACCAAACGAGATGGTTACAATCCTCCTGCATACTGGGAAAAGATCCCTCCTATTATAAAAAACAAGAATATTGCAGTGGTTGCGAATGGTGAAATTTGGCAGGTTGAGGATGCTTTATTGTGCCAAAAACGCAGCGGGTGCACTGATTTAATGCTTGGCCGAGGTGCTCTTTCTCACCCTGACTTAGCAAAAAAAATCAAAGCTCATGTTAACAATGAACAATATAATGCTTTAGAGTGGGAACATATAATTTATCATCTAATTCATTCTGCTATTCATCAAGACCCAGCAAAAGACGAAAAGTATTTTGCATCACGAACTAAACAATGGCTTGGCTACTTAAAACGCCAGTATCCTCAAGCAATTGAGCTATTTGATGAAATTAGACGCTTGAAAAGTAAAGAAGATGTTGCAGGTGTATTAAAAAAATATGCCAAAGCACCGCAACTTGATTCAAATCATAACGGTTAAGTTTAAACCCTAGATAATATCAGTATAACGATAAGCCAATTTTAAAGGTTATACTGATATGAACCATCAGCAAAAACTCGATGATGAGATAACTAAAGTCCAATCAGCTATAATGGCAATGCTGTCTGAATCCCCCCACTCTTGTTACCAGCAATTAAAGTGTGAATTATTGACCATTGGAAGAAATGATTGGCTTGACCATGTTGCGCAAAAACTCGGACCTGAATACACCCCTTTAATAAATAGAATGACTCAACTTGAGGCTGCAATAAGCCAAATTGATATAGGCCAGTATGGATATTGCTGCGATTGCGAAAAAGAAATACCCGCAACCTTACTTGAAAAGGATCCAGCAGCGCAGCGCTGTGATAAGTGCGCTAAATAAGCGTACTTATCACGTTAGCATAGGTAATAATCATAACGTTGTTGATGCAAAACTAAATGACTGCCCTGGATATAAAATAATATCTTCCACTAGATACTGCGCAAACTCTGGGCTTATTTTTAATCTTTTAATTAAGTTTACCTTAGCCTGAGGTAGTGTCCATGCGTGATAATGAATACCAACATCAGTTTCCATCATCACTAGCATTAAAGCACTATTAGAAGCAGAAGCATTCATGTTAGCTGCCATTGATGGTAAATCGAGGTAATGGCTTTGCCAACCTAAACCTGGGATTTGTTTACTACTTTTAACAACTTGAACTATAAAAGAATATTCATGTGTTTTAGGGACATCTACATTAGATATAGACTCTGTAACTTTTAACATATTTATTTTTTTATTAAGTAATGAAGCCCATTCAAGTGGAGAGTGAACAGCGCCACTAAAATAATTAAGCTTACTTTGATACCACTCGCTACCATTAGCAAGACCGCGAAGTCCTACACTCCCGCGAACCTTGTAATTACTTAAATACACGCTAAATGCCCTTAAGTGGCTTTGCAGAGCACCTTGAACTTTATTATTTTTAAGTGTTTCATCAACATACGAATTTAATAAAGACAGCTCAACTTTATTTAGCTTTAAATTACTTTGTTTAGCACTATCTAATTGATCTTGAGTCAATTTTAGCCATTTAATAATGTTGTCTGGTTTGTGTTTTGTACCATCAAAAGCAAGCATGTTTTCAAGTACGTTTATCTGAGCTGGCCAATTAAAGTAACGCTCAGGAAATCGCTCAGCAATAACTAAATAGTTCACTTGAGCAATTTGATTCGATTCAAGCTGCATATCCATTAAGCTTTGATAAATAGCATGACGCTTAGCCAAATACGCATCAGAGAAAACGAGTTGCTCGTCAGTTAACGTATCTATTTTTATTGTTTTTGTTTGTACAAGTGCGGTATTTAGAGATTTTAAAGCCGTCTGCGCGTCTTCAAATGATGTAAATGGTTGAGGTTGCTTTGAGCATGCAGCTAAAAACAGACACATAAGTGATAAAAATGAGAGCGTTTTATACATAGTTTTTCCAATAAAAAAAGCCCCTGAGGGGCTTTTTAATAAGTTGCTTAAGCTAATTAAAGTTAAATTTTAACACCGTTGCGAGCGGCTTTATCTTTAATATAAGTAGACCAACCTTTAGCAAACTTACGAGTGCGTGGGTCGTCCATAGCTTTAGTAATAGCAGCATATGCTTGCTTATACTTACCTTGGTAGTAATACGCTTCAGCTAAGTCTGAATAAATAGTACCTTTTTTGTCAGAACCAAGTTCTAACGCTTTGTTCAAACGAACAACAGCAGCACTGAATTTTTCAGATTGTAAAAGTAATGAACCTGCTTTGCGGTAAAGCTCAGCATCTTCATCAAATTTAGCAGCTTCTTCGTAATACTTAGCAGCTTTTTCTAGATTCTTAGAGCGATGGTAGTTACTCGCAATCGCGCTAACATTCTGCTTAGTACGTTTTACTTTATCTCCTTTAACGGCCTTTTCTAACGTTATAGCTGCTTTAAAAGGAATCTCGTTTAGAGAGTAAAAGTTTGATAAAACTTTATATTCAACTTCATTTTCAAAGTAACCGTTCTTGTATGCAACTTCCATAGTTGCTAGACCTTTAGAATAGTCTTCGGTTTGTAGGTAATATTTACCTAAGCTAACCCAAGCCTTTTTATCATCTGGCCACACACGAACAATCTCTTCGCCAATCTTAACCATGTTTGCATAATCTTTTAACTCAAAGTATGCACCTAGTTTTAATTGGTAAGGGCCTTTATTAGGCTCTTTTTGAAGTTTAATTGCTTTATCAGCTGGTTCAAAAACGTCACGGTATTGCTCTAGCTGATAGTTAGCTTGAGCGATACGTGTATAAACTGTTGGATCTTCTTCACCTGTAAAGTCCATCCAAGCTACATAAGCTTTTTTGGCTTCTTGGTACTTCTCAGTACCGGCGTATAAATCACCTAACAGCTTTAGTGTCTGTTCTTGGTCAGCAAAGTTTAAAACATCAGGCGCAACTGCTTGCTTAGCGTATTTGATCGCATCGGCATACTTTTCTTTTTGAGCGTACATGCTACCTAAGTAACGATTTACGGTCGCTTTATCAAAGTCATTCGAAGGTTCAATCTCTCTAAGCAAAGCAATAGCTTCATCAACTTTTTCTTCGTTGTACAAATCAAATGCTTTAATTACTTTTTTACCAGTACGCTCGCCCATGATTTTAGTTTTTGCTTTCTTACGCTCTTCAATCTTTGCGTAATCTGGCGCCGCTAAAACAGATGCACTTAATGTAGCACCTGACACAGACATAAGAATTGCAAGAGCAGTTACTTTAGAAAAATTTCTCATTACTCGCCTCCTTAGTTGCCTTGGTTAAGTTTAAAGTCTAGTTGAACTTGTAAACCTGGTTGTTTTTGTGGTTTCCCGTCAATGATCTTAGGACGGTATTTCCACTTACGCAGTGCACGTTTAGCTTCACGGTCAAAGATACGTTTAGGGTCAGCGTCGATTACTTCAACGTCGGTCACACCACCTAACTCATCAATTGTGAATGAAAGTTGAACCCAACCTTCTTTACCATCACGCGCTGCTTGCGTTGGATATTTTGGTTCAATACGAACGATAGGTGTCGCATCACCATCTCGTCCAAATGCACCTGGACCACTTAGTCCACCAGCTGAACTACCTACATCAATGCTACCCATGTTAAATGACATAGCACCAGGGTTAGGATTATTATTTTCCGGCTGTGGCGGCTGCGGTTTAGGCGGCTGCTTTGGCGGTGGCGGAGGTGGAGGCGGTACACGCTTCCTCTCCTGCACCTTAGATTCAGGCGGATTCGTCATTATTTCGACTATGATCTGCTCTTTTTGTTCCGTATTACGGTCAGCCCCACCAGAGATGAGGTAAGCCATGAAGTAGAACAAGCCGAAAGTAACTGCCCCACCTGCAATCAGTGAAAACAGAAAACGAATCATTACTGATCTCCAGCTATTGAAATTCTTAGGTTATCACCCGTCGCTTTGATCTGGTCCATAACTTTAACCACTGTGCCGTGTTTTGCTTCTTTATCAGCTTGCAAAATTACAACATCAGTAGGTTGTTCTGCTAATAAACTTTCGATTTTTGCTGAAACACGTTCAACGTCAACCTGCTGTTTATCAATCCAGATAGCACCATCACTACGTATAGCAATAAAAATGTTAGCATTTTTTTGCTTCGTAGCTTGAGCCGCTTTAGGTTTATTGACCTCGATACCAGCCTCTTTAACGAACGATGTAGTTACGATAAAGAAAATAAGCATGATAAATACGATGTCAAGCATCGGCGTCATATCTACCGCTGCTTCTTCTTCTTCACGAAAACGTTGTTTACGTGCCATATTTAATTCTCTCTCTAGTGATGAGGCATGCTATCTACAAGTTTGGCTTTCACCATTCTCGCTCTTGCCTCAAGGCGTGAGCTAAAGAAAACTCCAGATAGTGCCGCAACCATTCCAGCCATTGTTGGGATTGTTGCCATTGAAATACCTGATGCCATTAAACGTGCATTACCAGTACCTTGAGTTGCCATGGTTTCGAAAACCGCGATCATACCCGTTACAGTACCAAGTAAGCCTATTAAAGGACAAATAGCTACTAATGTCTTAATCAACAACATACGCTGATCTAATTTTTCAGACGCTTCAGAAATCCATGCTTCACGGATTCTGTGTGCGTACCAAGACGTAGTGTCTTGGCGGGCATCCCACTTGGCTACAATGTCCTTCGTCAAACGAGGAAATTCAGCAAGTAGGAACCAATAGCGCTCAATCATTAAAACCCACATAAGAAAGAGTGCTATCGCGACCACGTATAAAACCTGACCGCCTGTGCCAACAAAATCCCTGATAGATTCCCATATCTCCATCAGGACTAGCATTAGGCTTTCTCCTTCTCCGCGTGAGTAGCGATGATACCAGCGCTTTGCTCATCAAGGATATGTAATACCGACTTACTACGACCTGCAACAATTGAGTGAAGTAGGATAAGTGGTAGTGCTGCGATAAGACCTAGCGCTGTAGTTACAAGAGCTAGAGAGATGTTACCTGCCATGATCTTCGGATCACCTGTACCGAACAATGTGATTGTTTGGAACGTTAAGATCATACCGATTACAGTACCTAGTAGGCCTAGTAATGGTGCGATTGCAGCAAGAATCTTGATGATGTTGATACCAGCTTCAACACGTGGAGTTTCACGTAAAATAGCTTCATCAAGTTTAAGTTCAAGGTTTTCAACATCTTGAGTCTTGTTGTCATGGTACACTTTAAGAATACGACCCAGTGGGTTGTTTGTATTCGGTGTAGACAAGTTCTTAAGCTGAGACTTGATCTTAGAAGTAGTAAGCGCTAAATCAACAAAACGTACTAAGAAGATTAATAGACCTACAGCTAATAGTACTGTGATGATGTAACCAACTTCAGCACCTTGCTCGTAGTATTCCATAAGCGTTTTCTTCTGCGTGTTGATACGTAAGATTGCACCACGAGTCGGGTCAACGTATACGCCAGCATAGTTATCTGCAGAAGTACCTTCAAGAGCAGAGATACCGTCTAAAATGTAGCTATCAGGTTGTTTACCTAAAGGCTGAATAGACTTAGTCTCTGGCGAGTAGATTAAGTAACCTTCGTCTGTAACTAAGTTAAAGTTACCGATACGAGTTACTTGCTTCATTGAAGTATTACCGTCAAGACCAGCAACTTCAGTTTCAAAAGTAGAAACTTTCGCTGACTCAGTCATTTCTGTTTGAAGTGAAATCCAAAGTTCTTCAAGTTCACGAACTGTTGGAAGTTCTTTAGCAGCTGCTAATGAACGTAATACTTCAGCACGACCTGGCTTTTCAGCACTTACTAGTGAAGCTTCGATAGAACCGATAGCGTCTTGAGCTGCACGACGTACAACACCAAACATTTCACCAAGTGTACCTTGAGCGTTTTGAAGAGCTTGCTCTTTTTCAGCTAAAGTATTTTCGTTTTGTGCATATTGCTTAGCTAAGCTATCACCACGTGCTTTTTCAGCAGCTAGTTGGCTTTTTGCTTTATTAAGTAATGCTTGCTTGTCAGCACGTTCTGAAAGGAACTCTTGCTCACGTTGCTTATTGATTTTACCTTCAGAGATACGCTCTTGCTTAACTTGCTCAAGAATTTTATCTAAAGCACCAGTATTTGCGTGTGCATTAAGCGCGGTACCTGCAGAAACAGATAGTACTGCTGCAACAGCAAAACCTTTAAATAGTTTCTTCATTATTTAATTACTCCGCGCCAAAAATTGGTAGTTTAACAAGTTCTAGTGTCGCTTGCTTACGCGCCATACGGATCACTTCTTTAACTGATTTTAGGTATTCATCACCTAACTTCTTCCACTCTTTAGTGTTGTTATCCCACACCCAAGCGTGTTTTAAGTCAAAAGACTGTGCTACGTATGAAATACGACCTAAACGACCGATATCAACGTTAATGTTCTTGCCATCAACTTCTAAAGTACCTTGTGAAGCTGTTACAGCTGAACTGTAAGCAGTTTCTACTGTGTACGCTTCTAGAACTTGGCGGAATTTCTCTGACGTCGTTACAGACGCAGAAGCCATGATGTCGCGAAGTTTCTCAACACGTCCAAGACGCGTTTCAAGATTAAATGGAACGTCCGCTTTGATGAATTGCTCAAGCGTATCGATCATGCGATACATCAAAGGCACAACGTTTTGCTTTGTGTTGTCAATTGTAGCGATTTGACGGTCAAACGACTCGATAGAAGCGTTTTGGTCAGCGACCAAACGTGCTACGTGATCGTTGTATACTTTCATAAGTTCAGTCTCATCAACAACGCTACGGTACTCAGCGATTAGCTCCTGAGTTTGACCATATACATTGTCAATTTTAGTTTGAGACTTAACAGCAGCCTTTTGAATTTGTTGACCTGCTTTTTGCACGTCATTCAAAGGATCTGCAATCACATTGCTGCTTGCAAATGCAAAAGCGCCAACCAACGCAGTTGCTACAAGACTCTTTCTGATTTTAACAGACATAGTTCCCAACCAATTAAGTAATGTTACTTTTATAATTTAATTATCCTCCGAGGAGAACAACCCTGATATCTTTTAATAGATATCAACCTACCAATAATGCTAAATGCAATTGATGCTGTCAACTTGATGTTTGCTGATATCAGTAAATAAATAGCGAAGATAAAGGTTGCACTAAAGTATTAGCATACAACTGTTAACATTATTGCAACGACATTTTTTTTTGATATATCAATTAAAGCCTTTTGAGGGGGGTATTTATTCGCATTACACTGACAAACAACAACATAATTGTAACATTTAACTAAAACTGAATTCGCACTGAAAAAAACTCAAAAAAAACGATACAATTATAACAAAAGTTATTTTTTAAACTTACTCGGTACATTTCCTCACCTTTTTTACACTTCGTCCTATAAAACAAACCGTTTGTCGCACAAAAAAACAACAGTGTGCGGTTTTAGTATCACTTGATTGAGTAGAGCAAAGCCATTTTGAAAATATAGATAAAAGCTTTGCTTCTATTTATATTTCGCACTCCTACCCCAGGGCGTGTTGATCTTTGATGATTGAATTTACAGCAGTATGTTTGATTTTTAGGCAAGGCAGAGCCTATGAAGTGTGGTTACTCCCCATAAATAGGCGATAACGCAGCATAAATGCCAAACATGCGCTGCCCTTCGTGTTC
Organism: Pseudoalteromonas carrageenovora IAM 12662; assembly: GCF_900239935.1. Lineage (NCBI taxonomy): Bacteria > Pseudomonadati > Pseudomonadota > Gammaproteobacteria > Alteromonadales > Pseudoalteromonadaceae > Pseudoalteromonas > Pseudoalteromonas carrageenovora. Next base: position 1,353,839 of record NZ_LT965928.1, on the reverse strand, counting down.
TGCCTAGGGGCGATAAACTCTTTGTTGCCTACATGGATGTAGGTAAGGGGCGTGAGCAGGACGCGGAAGCTTTACTCGGTTTTTACTTAGCCCACTAGGTTACAAACCTCGCGCCGCGATTTAGTCGCCCCTAGATTGAACAAATTTCAATCCGCAAAGATCAATACGCCCTAGTAATTAGTCAGCTATTCAATCAAGGCAGAGTCTATAAAGTGTGGCCATCGCACATCTTTGATATGACATTGTAAAATCTAAATAAGCGCAACCATCTAGGTTCGCCCTAAACCTGCTTGACTCTTTTTATTACTCAATAAGACCAATTCGCTTAATTAAGTGATCTATTCTGAGGCCGGAAAACGTGTTTATAGTTGGGTAAAATATTTGCTATTTAGTTGTTCTCGGCAATTGCTATAACTTCTGCATCCCTGCGGTCGTAAATGAGAATTTTTAACGCATGTAGCAACACGTTTAGCCCCGCAAAATGATTGAGTATTATTGTGGATTGATACTAAGTATAGTTTGTAGGCTGGATACTGAAACCTTTTCAGCCTGCTGTAATATAATGATGGAACATTTAGGTATTGCAAGAATGGTTTCTAATACCACTAGGTTAAAACCGCGTGATACTATTTAGTTTCATTCTTAGAAAAATATTACCTATGAACGCCAATAGCCTCCCCCCCTAACACTACTCCCTTTTATATAAGCTCATCATTTTAGTAATACATAGAGTTAAAGGTACTTTTAATCGGGGATAAAATTCTGAGGTACTTAATTAATTATTAATCTATATTGAGCAAAGGTATTAAGTTATGAGTACTATTTGGTTTGATAAAATAAACTTTAATAATTACCTAATCGTCATAAACCAATTGTGGTAGTACATAATGGTCAATGCTGATAACAGTCGTTATTTTTATCAGTTTTTTTAAATGAGTTTGCAAGGTAAGCTGGGGATTTTGAGTTTAAATGGAAAGTTAGAGTTTGTGATTAGGGGATTATGGTGAAACAGATGTCTGCTTCACCACGATGAACTAAGGTTCACATAATTAAAATTATGCTACTTCTACGTTCTCAGCTTCAGGGCCTTTTTGACCTTGTTTGATGCTGAATGTCACTGCTTGACCTTCGCTAAGAGTGCGAAAACCAGAACCAGTGATTGCGCTGAAATGTACAAACACGTCAGGACCATTTTCTTGTTCAATGAAACCAAAGCCTTTAGCTTCGTTGAAAAACTTTACTTTACCAGTAACCGACATACTAAATTTTCCTGTAAGTCAATAATTAAAATTCAGCCATATTATTATGGCTATATCCTCCCTGAGTCAGTGCCCAAAATTCTGGAGGTATAGTACAGGAACAAGTTTTAACCTAACCGGTAACCTTAAACGCAGCACAATATCCGTAAATTCAATACGCAAAAACTCAAAGCAAGTTAAGATTAACACATTAATTTTTTTTTGGCTCTATTAATTGGGATTTATTTAATAAGAAACTTAACTTTCTTTAATTTAATGATAAATGGTTAATTTAAAAGCAGAAATAATCTTAAATATACTATTGTATGATTTAAAAACTATAAATAGAGGGCTTATTTAAGCATTTTATAAAAAGTACTTAAATATCATATTCTTTTAAGAGGCTAGAAACCCAATGGTAAGAAACTAAAAAAGCCACAAAATTTCATTTGTGGCTTTATAAACATTTAATCGTACTATTTTACTTGCCAATCAATAGTGTCTTCTGCCTTTATAGGCACGACTTTAGAATCACCCAAAGTATAAGTTGCGGGTACTTTCCAAGGACTCTTTTCTAATGTAATTGTATCTGTATTGCGCTCAAGGCCATAAAAGTCAGCTCCAAAGTGACTTGCAAACCCTTCAAGTTTATCTAAAGCACCTGCATCTTCAAAAGCCTCAGCGTACAACTCAATTGATGCATGAGCTGTGTAAGCCCCAGCACAACCGCACGCAGCTTCTTTTTTGTCTTTGTAATGCGGTGCAGAGTCAGTCCCTAAGAAAAACTTTTTATTACCACTAATTGCAGCCCCCATTAAAGCTTGCTGATGAGTATTACGCTTAAGGATAGGCAAACAGTAATAATGTGGGCGAATACCACCCGCTAACATATGATTACGGTTATAAAGAAGATGGTGTGCTGTAATGGTCGCGGCTACGTTCTGCGGTGCAGCCATAACGAATTCAACAGCATCTTTTGTTGTTATGTGCTCCAAAACTATTTTTAATTCAGGAAAATCAGCAACAACATCGCCTAAAATAGTATCTAAAAACACCTTCTCACGGTCAAAAATATCTATTGAAGAATCTGTTACTTCACCGTGCACTAAAAGTAGCATACCGACTTCTTGCATCGCTTTTAAAACAGGATAAATATTTTTAACTGATGTAACGCCTGAATCAGAGTTAGTAGTCGCTCCTGCTGGATATAATTTTGCAGCAAGAATTTTACCCGTTGCTTTGGCTTTCTTGATTTCGTCTGGAGTCGTTTTATCCGTCAAGTAAAGCACCATTAAAGGCTCAAACTGCCCTTGTGGACCAGCATTCATAATGCGCTCACGATAAGCTAATGCAGTATCAGTACATGTTGCAGGTGGAACAAGGTTTGGCATAATAATAGCTCGACCCATGTAGCGGCTAATGTCGCGCACAGTATCTTTTAACTGATCACCATCTCTTAAATGTACATGCCAGTCATCTGGGCGAGTGATAGTGAGAGTTGTTACGGTGTTAGATGTATTACTTGTCATTACTTTGTTCCACGGCTGAATTTATCCGATCATAGGCATATGAGGTTTTGGAGTAAAGATTTTATTAAAAAGAATCGCTTTACGCTTTATAAAATCTATTTATCGCTTTATTTTGTACTCAAGAAAATATTGAGTTAACTTAGTACCTGTATCAAAAAATAAAAAGAATAATATAAATTGCCTATGCCTTATCAAATCGACGCAGCTAGAGCCCTTGAAATAAAAACTGATCAACTCAGTATCATTAATCAATTTTCATCTAGCTTATTACAACTCGACACACTCGATGAGTTATTTGAGTACGTTACAACACATGTAGTCAACCGCTTAGGATTTGTTGATTGCGTTATCTACCTTGCAGATCGAGACACTGATACATTAAATCAAGTCGCCTCTATGGGTATTGCTCATGCACGGGATAAATACCAAGCTGAGCGTAAAATAATTCGCTTTAGTGAAGGCATTACAGGTGCAGTTGCAAGTACAGGTAAAGCAGTCATTATTGATGATGTAACTAAAGACAGTCGGTATATTGCCGATAATCGCCCTGCTCAATCAGAGCTCTGTGTTCCGCTTATATACAAGGAACAAGTTTTAGGTGTTATTGATTGTGAGCACCCTGTCAAAAATTACTTTACTAATGCTCACCTTGAAATACTAACAACGGTTGCTCATCTACTTAGTGCAAAAATAAACCAGGTAAATACGGTAAATAACTTACAGCAAACAGTTGAGCAGCTTAACAATGCTCAAAAGTTAGAAAATAGCTTATTACAAATAGCTAATCTAACCTACAAAGCCAGTGATCTAGACACTTTTTTTGAAGCACTTCATAACATTATAAATAGCTTACTTCCTGCCGATAACTTCTTTATTGCTTTGTACGATAAGCAAGTTGATATTCTTGATCTGGTTTATATAGTCGAAGAAGGGATCCAAAGTCATGCCCATAAAAAAATCTCAAAAGAGCAGCTAAAAGATACGGCTTCTTACTATTTGTTAAAATCAGATCGTGTTTTATTACTTAACCAATCACAATATCAGCAACACATTAATACTGGCAACTTTAAACTTATTGGTAGGTTATCTGAATCCTGGCTTGGCGTTCCATTTAAAACAAATGAGAGAATAAGTGGAGTAATTGTTGTACAGAGCTATGATAAAAATTTGCAATATAATGAACACGACAGCGCTCTATTAACCTACGTTAGCCGCCAAATAAGTATGGCAATAGACCGGCAATTAGCCCGTCAAGAGCTAGAGCACAAAGCACTCCATGATGAACTAACAGGCCTTGCTAATCGCTCTTTACTTATTGAGCGGATAAAACACGCTATCTTACGCTTATCCCGTGCAAAAAAAAGCACAAGCCATGCACTTTTATATTTAGATTTTGACCGATTTAAAAGTATAAATGACGCTTTAGGCCACGAGGTGGGTGATCACTTTTTAATTAAAATTTGTGAACTCATTAAAAACACCGTCCGTAATACCGATACTTTTGCACGTTTAGGCGGTGACGAATTTGCTATCTTCATGGAAAATATCACCCATAAAAATCAGGTCAGTGAAGCGTTAAAACGCATACAAACGGCACTTTCTAAACCTTTAAATGTAGATGGTCACCTATTACAAGCCTCAACAAGCATTGGTATAGCTTACAGCGATAGTATTGACGATAAAGCCTATATTTTATTACAACAAGCTGACGCTGCCATGTATGAAGCAAAATCGACCGGTCGCGGGCAAGTAAAGTTTTTCAATAATACTATGCGTAAAAAGCTTAAAACCCATGCAGATATTGAAAACGATTTACAGCACGGTATTGAGCATAATGAGTTTGAACTCTATTTTCAGCCAATATTTACTATTAATAGTAGTGAAGTAATAGGCTTTGAAGCTTTAGTACGTTGGCATCACCCTAAAAAAGGCTTTGTACCACCTAATGACTTTATACCTATAGCTGAAACAACAGGGCAAATAATTAACTTAGATTTGCACCTGCTTGATCTAGCTGCACAGCATATTTCTAAATGGCACAAACAAGGTCATCGTTTTTTAAAAGTAACCGTTAATGTATCTTCACGTCATTTTGCAAGCCTTGATTTTGTTGCTCAAATTCACTCAATTTACAATAAGTACCAATTACCTCTTGGCTCTTTATGCTTAGAAATTACAGAGTCTGGCTTAATAGAAAACCTAGAGCTGGCAACACACATAATCGAAGGGCTTTCACCATTAAAAGTGAAGTTATGCCTCGATGATTTTGGTACAGGCTATTCGGCGCTTGGTTACTTGCACCAATTACCTATCCACATTTTAAAAATAGACAAAAGCTTTATTGATCACCTTCAAGATTCAACTAACCCCCTTGTTGAAGCTATTTTATCTCTGGCGCAATCACTTCAACTTGAGGTTGTTGCTGAAGGTATCGAAACACAAGAGCAACTTGCTATTTTAAAATTAACCGCCTGCAATTACGGACAAGGTTATTTAAAATCAAAGCCTGTCACCGCGAGCCAAGCAATTAAGTTAATTAATAAGCCCCTTTAAACACCTACACATTAATACATCAACTAACCGGAGCATTACGCTATTTTAGTTGATGTATTGACTCTTAATGAACGCCTTATACCAATCCGCATAATTAAGTGATCTATTTTGAGGATGGATAAACGTGTTGATAGCAAGGCAAAAAATTCGCTATTTAGTTGTTCTAAATGAGAATTTTTTAACGCGGATAGCGACACATTTAGCCCATGAAAATGATTAAGTATTACTGCGGATTGGTATTAAATGAAGCATTAGGTAATTGCAATGCAGAGTGCCTTATGCGCCTATCAGCGTTTGCATTTTAGATACCTTTGTTTATTCATTCTTTAAAATATCCCTCTAATTTGGTTAGGGCGTGTTGTTCTTTAATGGTTTAGTTTGCAGCAGTATGTTTGGTTTTTAGGCAAAGCAGAGCCTATGAAGGGTGGTTACTCCCCATAAATAGGCGATAACGCAGCATAAATGCCAAACATGCGCTGCCCTTCGGGTTTTGCCTAGGGGCGATAAACTCTTTGTTGCCTACATGGATGTAAGCCAGTAGGGTAACGCAGGAGCAGTTACCGAGCCCACTAGGTTACAAACCTCGTGCCGCGATTAAATCGCCCCTAGATTGAACAAATTTCAATCCGCAAAGATCAACACGCCCTAGGTATTTTACTAAACAAATTATTGTATTCACTACCCAAACTAGGGTTTAAATATTCACTTTCGCATTGAAAAAACAATCCATTTAGCCCCGCCAGTTCTTAATAAGTATGTAATTTAGCTGCTTGATATAGATTTATTATTTATAGTCCAGATTAATTATGTAGATTTAAACTAAACATGAGCTAAGCTCATAGTTAACTCATCAAACAAGCCCTAAAATGAACATCTTCATTAAGTAATTTAATATTAAGAAGGAAAACCAGAATAAATAACCTTGCTTTAGCCATCTAGACGTTGAAACGTTTTTTAGAAAAGCGTAGTATGTAATTAATCTAAGCCGAACTCACTTTCACCATGAGAATTTTTAAAGATGATAGACATTAAACATTTAAAAACCATTGCCACCTTAAAAGACACTGGATCTTTGGTTAATACAGCACGCGAGCTGTTTTTGACACAATCGGCGTTGTCTCATCAAATAAAAGACTTAGAAAACAAATTAGATTGCCAGTTATTTGAACGTAAAACTCAACCTGTTCGCTTTACGCCACAGGGAATGTTGTTACTGGAACTCGCAAACGAGGTGTTACCAAAGGTAGAAGCAACAAAATGCAGATTAAAAGAAAGCCTTAACCAACCTATTTCACAACTGCGTTTGAGCGTAGAATGCCATGCGTGTTTTCATTGGTTACTGCCTACGATTAAAGAGTTTAATAATTTTTGGCCAGATATAAAAATAGACTACGAACGTGGCTTTAGTTACGACGCTATTCCTGATTTATTAAGTGATGAGCTAGATTTAGTATTAACCTCAGATATCCGTGAACCAGACAAACTAGAGTACGCACATTTATTTGATTTTAAATTAAAGCTTATTGTGGCACCAGATCACGAACTTGCTAAAAAAGCATATGTAACCGCACTTGATCTAAAAAACGAAACTATTATTTCGTACCCTATTCCACGTGAACGCCAAGATATTTTTAAACATTTCATTCAAAATGCACGCTTTGACGGCACACTAAAAAATGTTGACCAAGGGCTGCTTATATTTCAATTAGTAAGTGCTGGAATGGGTGTAGCGGCATTACCTGATTGGCTCGTTACTCCTTACGAAAGCCAAGGGTTAATTAAATCAATTCCGCTTGGTGCACTTGGCTTAACACGCCCAATGTATTTAGCAATGAAAAAAGATATGAAAGATAACCCCGTTTATCGCCACTTTTTAAATACGTGTAAACTAAATAACGGTCGATAAATTACACGCTAATAAGTAACATAAAGCACTATTATAATTTATGTTACTTATTATGTTTGAATTAAAAAAGATTTTAGGTGGCTTACTCATGCCACTCCCTTTATTTTCTCTGTTTGCTTTTATAATGCTGTTGCTTGCATTTAGAGGGCGTAAATCAGCACTTGTTCTTTCGAGTTTAAGCTTATTCGTTTTACTTTCTCTTAGTACGCCATTTTTCGCACATCAAATTATTAAAAGTAATGAGCCAACCTCACTTGCGTTTAATACTTTAAAACACCCTAAAATAGATAAGATTGTTGTACTTGGCTGCGACATAAACCCAAATACCGGGCTCAGTGCCAACAACCAGCTTGGTAACTGTGCACTTAGCCGTTTAGTAGAAGGTGTAAAGCTTGCAAAGCAATACCCTAATGCTCAACTTATTGTATCTGGTGGTGGTTACGAAAATGTCACTAATAGCGCCTTAATGTATAAAACAGCCATTAGTTTAGGAGTGAATAAAAACCGTATTAGTCAAAACCCACACGCTATGGATACTGCTGCTGAGGCAAAAATGTTAGCCCCCAAACTGGTTGATTTTAACGTTGCTTTGGTTACTTCTGTACTTCATATGCCCCGTGCAAAAAATTTATTTAACGCCCAAGGAATAGATGTAATAACAGCTGCGACTGATTACCATAATTTTGCAGCCCTTCCTTTATATAAGCAGTTTATTCCAAATGCAGAGGCTTTAAGGGTGGTTACACAGTATGCACATGAAGTGCTGGGAAAAGCGTGGGTTAATTTGCGCCGCTGGATAAATCCAGAAGCGCTTTAGTATCTAATAAGTATTTTAGTTATACCGGGTTATCTATATCTATAAAGGTAACCTCAAAACCATAATCTTTAGCTAGTAGCTCACCCAATGCTTTTACTCCATAGCGCTCAGTGGCATGATGCCCCGCAGCAAAAAAATCTATATTTTGCTCACGCGAACTGTGAATAGTTTGCTCAGACGCTTCACCTGTTAAATAGGCATCAATTCCCTGCTCTGCTGCTAAATCTATATAGCCTTGCCCACCACCTGTACACAATGCAATGGTTTGTATTTTTTCATCGCGAACAATACTGCACAATGGCTCTCGGTGCAAAACGCTGGCAATTTTATTGGCAAACTCACTACCTGTGAGCGGAGTTTTTAAACGTCCTTTCATTGCTACACTATTGGTAGTTGGCTCAAGCCCAGTTTCTATCTCAATACCAAGTAAATTAGCTAGCTGCGCGTTATTACCAATAGACGGGTGAATATCCAGTGGTAAATGATAACCAAATAAATTTATATCATTTGCAAGTAGTGCGCTTATACGGCGCTTTTTCATACCTGTGATCGGTTGAGATTCCCCTTTCCAAAAAAAACCATGGTGAACCAAAATAGCATCTGCATTTTTTTCTATAGCTGCATCAATAAGTGCTTGGCTTGCTGTTACACCTGTAATTATGGTTTTAATTTCATTTTTACCTTCAACTTGTAATCCATTCGGGCAAAAATCTTTAATTAAATGCGGTTTTAAAATGTCATTTAGAAGTTGGTTAAATTCTCTACGTTGCATACACGTTACCTTACTTAACACTGAATTTTGTGCAAATTTTGGCGTTTATAGGTGAAAAATGGAAGGAAAATCGCAAAAAATTGAAAAACAGTTTTAAAATAGGTATAAATACGACTTCTTTATCTGTGTTCACAACGTATAGGGTCTCTGATGAGCAAACTAGACAAAACAGAAGTGTTATCTGCCTTTGAAGCTGCATATGAAGCTGCTAATGGTAAAAAACCTGAAATTACAACTAAACCAGGCTGGTACAGCATTGATGGCGGAAAAAATTTACGCCTAGCTGACGTAGCTGAGCTGACTGAAGAATTAAGCTCTGGTAAAACTACACCTAAAGCTGCAGAAAAAGCGCCGGCTAAAAAAACTAAAACGAAAACTGCTGCGCCTGTTAAAGCACAGAAAAAAGCACCGTTCTCTGTTATTACCGAAAATGAAGAAGGTTACACAGCTGAAGAGCTTTGGATTATAATTTTAGCTCGCAAAGATCATGACTGTCGCTTACCGCGCGGTGTTGTTTAAACAACATTTGTGATTTTAAAGAAACCGCGTTAAGCGGTTTTTTTGTGTCTGCTATTTATTAATTGAGCATGTAATACTCATCCGCAATAATACTTAGTTATTTTGCGGGGCTAAACGTGTCGCTACCTGCGTTAAAAAATTCTCATTCAGAACACGCCAAAAATGCAAATGAGCAGCAAATACAACACCAATAAAAGCGATTATTAGCATGCTAAATTCTTTGCTAATAATACAGGGCTAAAAAAGCGGCTATTAGCCGCTTTATAAAAATTAAAAATAATAATTAAAGCTATTCAAAATAAAGCGGTTCGCGTGCCTTTTTACCCACTTCATTCATTGTACTTGCATCAAATAAACGACCATTGATCATGGTGTAATCAACTTTATCCGAATCTCGAATATTTTTAAGTGGATTGCCATCTATTACCATTAAATCGGCAAGTTTACCTACTTCAAGCGAGCCTACGTTTTTATCAAGCCCTAAATATTTGGCTGGGTCGAGCGTTGATGCTCTAATAGCCTCCAGTGAGCTCATTCCGCCTTGAGCGAACATCCACATTTCCCAATGTGCTCCAAGCCCTTCACGCTGCCCATGGGCACCTAAATTAACCAGTACGCCCAAGTCTTGCAGCTCTTTTGCCACACGTGCATTATTAAAGTGATTATAGTGATGATCAGGCGCTTTTACGCGGCGCATAGAGCGCGGTAATAATTGATTTTTAGGCACAAATTTACTTAAACGTGGGTGGTTCCACACATCCGTTTTATCATACCAATAGTTTTCACCCCATATACCACCGTAAGCAACAACTAATGTAGGTGTATAGCCTACATCACTTTGTGACCATAACTGCTTTATATCATCGTAAATATGTTCAACAGGAATAGAATGTTCAATACCTGTGTGGCCATCAACCACCATACTTAAGTTATGTTGCAATAATGAGCCACCTTCTGGCACTACCATCATTTCCAGTTCACGCCCGGCTTCAATTACTTGCTGGCGCTGCTCACGCCGTGGTTGGTTATACGATTTAACACTAAACGCCCCCACTTTTTTAAGTCGCTCTAAATGAAATTTAGCATCCTCTAACGAATCTATGTGTGACGTATAACCCGGCATATTTGCGCCATATAAAATGGTCCCTGTAGAGAAAATACGCGGGCCAACAATCATCCCTGCCTTTTGCATTTCACTGGCAGTAAATATTTCTGTTGTATCATTTGATGGGTCATGAATTGTAGTGACACCCAGCGCTAAACCTGCAAAGTTTTTCCAATTTTGCTGTGGAATTATTTCATCACTTGCTTGAGAGCCATGTGCATGTGCATCAACAATACCAGGCATAATCGTTTTACCTGTTACATCAATTACTTTTGCATCTTTTGGTATGGTTACTTCATTAGCTGTACCAATTGATTTGATGTGCTTGCCATCTGTAATTATCACACCATTTTCAATGACCTTTTCGCCATCCATGGTAATAATTTTTGCGCCTTTTAACGCAATCATGCCTTTAGGCTTAGCCATTTTTTTACTAAAACCGATGTTATCGCCACTTTTTACTTTAAAGTCAGCATCATCGGCTTTATTAATTGCAAACATTCCCTCTAAACTTGCATGGTAAAGCTCTGGGCCTAAAGTCCAATAAAGCGTATTGCTTTTAGTATTCCAGCTAATGTTTTCACCCGCACGAGCAGACAATTGCTCTATAGGGAACTGGCTATCCTTAGGGCTTATATTAATTGTTGAGCCACTTTCTACAAAAGGTGTTACAAACACTTTAAACCGCTCAGCAAACGCTAAATATTGACCATCTGGTGAAACTCTAAATTCAGTTGCATGCTCAGACTCATAAAGCTTACGTATTTTTTTACTTTTAAGATCTACTACGCTAAGCGTTGGTTTTGGCCATGGGCTCATAATAAAAACGCGATCACTTTCATCACCAAACTGTGGTTGATACCCGCTTTTAGAAATCAGCTCACTTTTACCACCTTTAACGCTTACGCTATAAATGCCTGGGTTTAAAGACCACTTAGGGTTTAATATGCTGCCACCTGTGGCTTTTCGGTACACAACCGTTTTACCATTTGGGCTAAATGTTGGCTCTACATACTTGCCAGGCTCTGTGGTAATGGTATCGCCACGTCCGCTGCGCGACGATACAACACGTACCGTGCCTTGCTTGTTATCGTTCCAAGTGGTGTATACGATTTTTTTACCATCACGAGAGTATTGCGGGAATAACTCATAATGCTCAGTTTGTTTAGTTAAACGTTTAATCTTACCCGACTCTAAATCACGTTTATAAATATAACCAAGTGCTTCAAAAATAGCCGTTGCGCCATCTGGGCTTACCTGTACATTTCGCAGCATTTTTACATCAAACTCGTCGGTGTCTAAATTTTGTGTAAATCGCACTGCTTTTTGAATTTTTTTACTTGTTTGCACTTTAAAAGGTATGGTTTTAACAGATTTGTCTGCAACATCTAGCTTGTGAATAGTACCACCAGCCCAAAATACCAGCTCTTCATTATCTGGCGTCCATGCAATGGTTGGATAAACACCATGAATTGCCCACGTTTCTTGCATGTCACGCTCAAGTTTATCGTAAAGCTTAGTGTGCTCGCCGCTGCTTAAATCGTATAAATAAAGGCTGGTTTGAAAGTCATCGCGCTTAATGTACGCTAACTTTTTGCCATCGGGCGACGGTGTGGGCCTTATCGCTCCCCCCATAGTGTCAATAACAGTTTCTATCTCGCCCGTTTCACGGTCGTAGCGTTTAATTTTATAAATACCGGCTACTGAATCTTTTGAATAATGAAAAGTTTTACCTGGCGTTGCATCATGTGAGAAGTAAACATAACGTCCATCTGGGGAGAACATTGGCTCACCTAAATCTTTTTGATCGTTCTCGCGCTTAGTAAGCTGAACACCTTTACCACCCGCCTTATGATAAAGCCACACTTCACCAGCTCCCAACGAGCGGCTTGCAGTAAAGTGCTTACGTGCAACTAGGTAATCGCCATCAGGGCTCCATGCGGGGCTGTTTAAAAGCCTAAAGGTTTCATCAGTAACCGCGTGTTGGTTTTCGCCATTTAAATCCATTATCCAAATATTATCGCCACCCCCCTGATCTGAGGTAAAAGCAATGTGTTTTCCATTTGGACTAAAGCGAGGCTGCATCTGCCATGCAATATCTGAGGTAAGTTTTGTAGCTGTACCGCCACTCATTGGCATTGTATAAATATCACCGAGCAGGTCAAACACAACTGTTTTTCCATCAGGGCTTACATCAATATTCATCCATGTGCCTTGTTCAACGCTAATTGCAGCGTCAACAAACTGGCCTTTAGGAGAGTCTACTTGCCATTTTTGTTCATCTTTTTCGGCAGCATTTACATGCCCTAGAGCCAATGACACTGAAAGTGCCAATACTGTATGAAGCATTTTTTTCATGCGTTTCTCGCTTGTTATTGTTGCAGTTAAATCTATTTTACATGATTGCAACAAAAACAAGCCTAACTTGCCAGCGTTATATGATAAAACGCAGTTTATGTAGGTTTAATGCCAAACAATAGGATCAAATTGATAGTAATCAACCAGCAGACGATAAATTTCAGGATCGTGATGTCTAAGTTCAGCTGGTTTTTCTAAGAATGTTTCTGTGATCACAGCAAAAAATTCAGCCTCATTAGTTGCACCATAACTATGTATAACATGGCTCATACTATACGCCACATGTGTTTTTAACTGAGTAAATGCACGGCTAAATACACGCCCCCATTCTGTGTATTGTGCAGCGCTTTTTAAAAGTGGCGTACCCGATGTTTTACCTGTTTCTTGATCAAGCTGATGAGCAAATTCATGAAATACCAAGTTATGGCCATCGCTAGGTAATCTGTTTCCCTCCAGCACATCGTGCCAACTAAGCACTAAGGTGCCGCCAGGCCACGACTCACCCAAACGTACAGCGTTATGATAACTAACAAGCCCTGCCCTATCGCGGGTTGATTGCGGCGCATAGTAAGCGCTTGGGTATAGTAATATCTCCTTCACGTTTTTATAAAGCGGCCATGGCTTATTTAGCACAAGTACACACGCGTCGGCAGCTACAATTAATTTCATGGCAGGTGTTAGCTTTAAACCATCGCGCCCTAAAAAGCGTTTCTCGTTTAAAAACCAGACAATATGGTGCTCTAGCTTTTCTCTATCTGCGTCAGTCATTTTTTTATAAATAGGCATGCAGCGGAGTAAGATATCTTTTTGCTGAGAATTTAAGGAGAGAGTTTTATACTTTTTTTGCCATAAGCGGTTTTGTATTGAAGGCCATCGCCAAAACACAATAACAAACACAACTAAAATGAGTAATAACAGTCCATTTATCATAAGGACGTCCTAAATTAATTTATGTTATATAAATATGTCCGGGGATGTTGTTTTTCAACTGCATATGGCTTCACATTTAATATAGAGCGCACGTTATTTTAAAATTATTTAACCTGAATTCTGGTTAAGAGATTTACTAACGTATTGAATTATGATGATATTTAAGCTTATTTTCTCTAGCCAGAGATTTTTAATGAAAACAAGGCGAATTTACGCGTCAATAGCTAGCCTATTGCAAGTAAATTCAACACAGTTAGCGCTTAAAGTAGCAGCTAGAGATAGGTTTATTATCCAGAGTACAGGTTATTTAATAATAAGCTTTAGCTTACCTGCCAATCAGCTATTACAAAAGTCATCAAAGGCACTTTGCAGTACGTTGATAAATTTAGCGACATGCAATCCATCCATCAACGAGTGGTGTACATCAACAGATAGAGGCATGGTTCCTGTACTTTTATCAAATTGACCAAACACAAATTTAGGGATCCCTAAACTCTCTCCATTACTAAACGCATGCGAAAACGCGCTAAAGTTTAACCATGGTAAAACCGAGATGTGAATTAAATCGGCTTGCCCTTCTGTTTGCTCAAACGCATCTGAAAAAAGCGGCTGAGATTTAGCTTTTTTACTTACTTCACTGGCATGAACTGCAAACTCAGCAAATGTGCTCTTACTATTAAAATAACTAAAAATAAATGTATCATTTTTATCAAGCTCAACCACACTTGCTCGTACTTGATTAAGCAACCAAGGCTTTTGCTCTAAAATACGTAGCATTACCGGCTCATAAGCATGGCATGCTTTTAAAGTACAAAATATATAAGCCTGAAAAAAAGATAAGCTCTGCGTTTTACAATACTGATAAAGCTGCTGTGCATCTATACGCACACAAACATTAAAGTAAGGCTGAGCAAAGTTTTTAAAAAGCTCAAAGTGCTGCGTGCGAGACCAACTTTCTAAATCAAAAGGCTGCATAAAAGGAGTTGAAGAAGTCATAATATCCGTGTGAGTGTAATTAACACCTTAAAGTATAAACAAAAAAGGCGTACCTCTGTACGCCTTTCATTGTGTAATTACTGATTAAAGACCGTTTTTAATGATCTCTTGTGCTAACTCATCAGCAATTAAATGCGTTGATTTTTGCTCTTTTTCGCTACGAGCAAAAATTTCAGTCAAAGTATCAAAAATCACCTCAACATGCTTATTAGATGCAGCTTTACTGTAACCTTCAGGTGCTGTTTCGTAATAAACATTAATAATACCGCCAGCGTTAATTACGTAATCTGGTGCATATAGAATGCCTT
Source organism: Pseudoalteromonas carrageenovora IAM 12662 (assembly GCF_900239935.1). Classification (NCBI taxonomy): domain Bacteria; kingdom Pseudomonadati; phylum Pseudomonadota; class Gammaproteobacteria; order Alteromonadales; family Pseudoalteromonadaceae; genus Pseudoalteromonas; species Pseudoalteromonas carrageenovora. The sequence goes on along the minus strand of NZ_LT965928.1, from coordinate 1,338,808 downwards.
TTTCACGAATAACTTCACCGTGGCGAGACTCTGCCAGCTGATTATTAGCACAGCCTGCAATAATCGTCGCTTTTAAACGCGGAATCGTTAAGTCGTTAATCGTTGCACCTAACGCACAGGGCGCATATACATCTACATCTAAGTCGTAAATTTCATCAATACCAACCGCTGTTGCATTAAAGTCATTGACTACTCTTTCAATAGCGTCTTGGTTTATATCAGTAACAAACAACTCTGCACCTGCTTCAGATAAATACTTACACAGCGCATAAGCAACTGAACCTAAACCTTGTACAGCCACTTTAATACCCGCAAAGTTTTGATGACCGCGTTGATGCTGTAATGCGGCTTTAATTCCTAAAAATGTACCGTAAGCAGTAAATGGCGATGGGTTACCACTTTTACCTTCAAGACCCAAAACGTAGTTTGTCTCTTTATTCATCAGGGCAACATCGTCGCAAGTGATATTTACATCTTCTGCACAGTAATAGCTACCACCTAACCCTTCTAGCTTTCGGCCAAAAGCACGAAATAACTGCTCTGATTTAATTTCTTTAGCGTTACCAATAATAACTGACTTACCACCACCAAATGGTAGGCGTGCAACTGCATTTTTATATGTCATGCCTTTAGCTAAACGCAACACATCGTAAACTGCATCGTCGTCATTTGCATAATCCCACATTCTACAGCCGCCAACAGCAGGGCCTAAATTGGTATTATGTACAGCAATAATTGCTTTTAAGCCTGACTCTTCATCAGAACAAAAAACCACTTGTTCGTGGTTATCAAATTCAGCTTGGTTAAATACAGCCACTTTAAATACTCCGAAAAATTAACCCGTGAGAGGGTATACGCGCTGGAAATTCACGAGACTTTACCACTTCATATTCAGGTTCGCCACACCAATGGATGATAAACCCAATGAAAACATCAAGCTTAAATTAAACAACCCAACAAAAGCCATTTTAAAGATAAAAAAACCTTAATAAACAACTATTTTAATTTTAAAAACTAAATTAATAAAAACCACAACAACTTACGCTTACGTAAACGAGAAGAAACTAATAGATGTAAAGTTTAAAGTACAAGTGCCAATTATACTGCAATGCGCACAGTGTATAGGTTTATGAAAATTAGAGGGGAGTAATCAAAACTGGTCTGAGGTGTTAAATTAGTTAATAAGAGAATTTAGAATACTAAAAAGCGAGCCTAAACTCGCTTTTTAAAATTAACGGCTTATTTTAATTTACCGTCTAGCTCTTCAATTTTAGCTTTCCAAATTGCAGGGCCTTGCGTATGTGCATTTGCACCTTCGCTATCTACAGCAACTGTTACTGGCATATCTTCTACTTCAAATTCGTAGATTGCTTCCATACCTAAATCTTCAAAGGCTACAACACGTGCTTTTTTAATCGCTTTAGATACTAAGTAAGCTGCGCCGCCTACAGCCATTAAGTAAACTGATTTATGCTCTTTAATAGATTCAACTGTAGCAGGGCCACGTTCGGCTTTACCAATCATGCCTACAATGCCAGTTTTTTCTAGCATCATATCGGTAAATTTATCCATACGTGTTGCTGTAGTTGGGCCTGCTGGGCCTACAGCTTCATCACCAACGGCATCAACTGGACCTACGTAGTAAATAAACTTGTTATCAAAATCTACGCCCTCAGGTAAACCTTCACCTGAATTGATCATGTCTTGCAAACGTTTATGCGCAGCATCACGGCCTGTTAAAATAGTGCCTGAAAGTAAAACGGTTTCACCCATTTTCCATTCTTGAACATCTGCTTTTGTTAATGTATTTAGATCAACTCGGCGAGTACCCTCACCTACTTCAAATGTTACTTGTGGCCAATCTTCAAGTTTAGGTGCTTTCAAGTCAGCAGGGCCCGAACCGTCTAAAGTAAAGTGTACATGGCGAGTTGCAGCACAGTTAGGGATCATTACCACTGGTTTTGATGCAGCATGCGTAGGTGCTGTTTTAATTTTAATATCAACAACCGTTGTTAAGCCACCTAAACCTTGTGCGCCAATACCTAATTTATTAGCACGTTCAAAAATTTCTAAACGCAGTTTTTCTTCCGTAGTTTCTGCGCCGCGCTCCATAAGCTCATGAATATCAACCGGATCCATTAACGACTCTTTTGCCATTACCGCTGCTTTTTCAGCAGTGCCACCTATACCTATTCCTAGCATGCCTGGCGGACACCAACCAGCACCCATTGTAGGTAATGTTTTTTCAACCCATGCAGCAACGTCATCTGATGGGTTTAGCATTACCATTTTACTTTTGTTTTCAGAGCCGCCGCCTTTAGCCGCAACCATTACTTCTACTTCACCACCAGCGACTAAATCAATGTGTACAACTGAAGGTGTATTGTCTTTCGTGTTTTTACGTGTGCCTGCAGGGTCTGCAACAATAGAAGCACGTAGCGGGTTATCTGGGTTCAAATACGCACGGCGAGTACCTTCATCAACCATTTGCTGAACTGTTAAATCTGTTTTATCCCACTTAACATCCATACCTACTTTTACAAAACACGTAATAATACCCGTGTCTTGACACAGTGGACGTTTGCCCTCAGCCGACATACGCGAGTTAATTAAGATTTGAGCTATTGCATCTTTTGCCGCTTTGCTTTGTTCTTTGTTGTAAGCTTTTTCTAATGCTTGAACAAAATCAAGTGGGTGATAAAAAGAGATGTATTGCAACGCATCTTCAATGCTATCAATAAAGTCTTGCTGACGGATTGTACTCATTAGTGGTTCCTTAAGTTACCGTTACGCATAGTCGCGTAATCTATATCAAACCGGTGACGGTGGTTTGCACTGTTTAATTACAGCGCTTTTACTTAAACGCTGCCAAAAAAATTTGACTTATGATACCCTCCCAGCCCGTTTCGAGCCAGTTCTTAAAGGGGCAGTAAATGCTAAACAATAAAAAAAATTGTACTAAATTAGCCATAACGCAAAACTGCATTGAAGTTTTTGCGCATTTTGCGCATTTGCCTTACGCAATTCTTTTAGACTCAGCTAATAGTAATCATATTAATAGCCGCTTTGATATTATTGCTATTGAGCCGCAAAGTACCCTTGAAGTAAAAAATAACCAAAGTTTTTTTAATAATATTGAAAGTAATCAATCATGCTTTGAAATTATGAACAGCGAACTTTTAAAGCTCGATTGCACTAAAGCAGATTACGACTTGCCTTTTAATGGTGGCTGGCTTGGTTACTTTGGTTACGACCTAGGCCGTACAATTGAGAGTATGCCACGTAAAGCTATTAATGATATTAACTTACCCCAAATGGCTATTGGCCTTTATTTAGATGCCCTAATTTACGATAAGCTTCAGCAAAGTTGGTTTTATGTATCTCAGCCAAACGTTGATCGCTTAGCCTTGTATAAGCAATACTTAGATAAAAGCGTGACAAGTAAAAATTTTGCTCTTAACAGCCAGTGGCAATCTAATATGAGCCAAGCAGACTACGCTTCAAAATTTGCAAAAATCGAAGATTATTTAAAAAGTGGTGACTGCTATCAAATTAATTTAGCACAGCGCTTTAGCGCTCACTACAAAGGCTCACCATGGAGCGCTTATATAAAATTGCGCGAGGCTAACAAAGCCCCTTTTTCAAGCTTTATTAATCATCCGCAAGGGGCCATATTATCCATCTCCCCTGAGCGTTTTATTTTGGTAAATAATAACAAAGTTGAAACCAAACCCATTAAAGGCACCCTACCACGCAAAGCCGATGCGTTTGAGGACCAGCATCAAGCTAATTTACTGGCCAACTCAGCAAAAGATCGTGCAGAAAATGTGATGATTGTCGATTTACTGCGTAACGATTTAGGTAAAGTTGCAAAACCAGGCTCTGTAAACGTGCCGTCTTTATTTGCTATTGAAAGCTTTCCGGCAGTACATCATTTAGTAAGCACCGTTACCTCAGAGCTCGATGAAGGTAAAACAGCGGTTGATCAGTTAAAAGCGGCCTTTCCGGGCGGCTCAATTACTGGCGCTCCTAAAATTAGGGCTATGGAAATAATTGAAGAACTCGAGCCACATCGACGCAGTATTTACTGTGGCTCTATAGGGTATTTAAGTGCCTGCGGTAATATGGATACCAGTATTACTATTCGTACTTTAGTCTGCCATAACCAACAAATTTACTGTTGGGCCGGCGGAGGGATAGTAGCTGATTCTAAAGTCGAATTGGAATATCAAGAAACATACGATAAAGTGAATAAAATCCTTCCTTTATTAACACAGTAGGTGGCTTTGAATAGTGAACATATTATGGCTCGGTTTCAATTAAGCCCAATTACTGCGCCTAACCAGCTAAAAGATACACGTAAAAAGCGCGCCAGTGCGGTCATGCTGCCGATTATCGATATAGATAATCATGCGCATATTTTATTGTGTAAACGCCCTACTTATTTGCATCATCACCCAGGGGAAATTTGTTTGCCCGGTGGAAAGTATGAACAAAGCGATATTAAACTTCGTACGACTGCACTTCGTGAGCTTAAAGAGGAACTTAATATTGCGCCAAGTAATGTAACTGTACTTGGGCAACTGCCTGAGTACTCTACTTTAACTGGTTTTAATATTAGCCCCTTTGTTGGTTTACTTAATAAAGCAACTACATGGGAGAACGATCATAATGAAGTTCAAGCTAGTTTTTTACTTTCACTTAGCGATTTAAGTAACGACGCTAATTGGCAGCCTTTGCCTTTTCAACGCTTTGGTAAAACAATTACCTTACAAGGCTTTGCAACTCAACATGGACTACTTTGGGGTGCAACGGCAAGCATTATAAAAAACTTTACAAAACAGCTTGCCCTACCAGTTTAAATCTTCACTATTGTTGGTTACATGCTAACAATTCCACGTTATTATACTCGACCGTTCAAAGAACAGCCTCGTGCTGAGAAAGCAAAGTAGAGACACACATTATGATCAGTGCATTTGATATGTTTAGCATTGGTATTGGCCCTTCTTCATCACACACTGTTGGCCCAATGCGCGCATCACGCTTATTTGTTAATGACTTACAAGAACAACAATTATTAGCAAATGTTACCGATATAAAAGTAGAGTTATACGGCTCATTAGGGCAAACAGGCGTAGGCCACGGCTCTGGTAAAGCGGTAATTTTAGGCCTTGCAGGCTACGACCCAGAAACAATAGATGCTGATTTAGTAGACGATATTTTGGCAACTATTGAAAATGAGCAAGTTATTTATCTAAACCAAACACATAAAGCTAAATTCCCTAAACAAGGTGCAATTGTTTTTCACCGTCGAAAAACACTGCCTAAGCACTCAAATGCAATGGAAATTATTGCCTCAAACAATGGCAAAAAAATTTATAATAAAGTTTATTACTCAATTGGTGGCGGCTTTATTGTTACCGATGAAGAGTTTGAAAACGAAAAACAAGCTGCGCTTGATATTAGAGAAGAAAACCCTGCACCCTTTCCATTTGGCAGTGCCAAAGATTTGCTAGAAATGTGTAAAGAGTCAGGCTTGAGTGTATCTAGCTTGATGATGAAAAATGAAAAAACACTACGCAGCGAAGAAGCAATTAAAGATGAACTCTTTAATATTTGGCAAGTAATGAAAGCCTGCATTGAACGCGGTATGCGCACCGAAGGTATTTTACCCGGAGGCCTAAAAGTTAAACGCCGTGCCCCTAGTTTATATTTAAAGCTTAATGTTGAAGTAAGTAACGACCCTCTTCGCGCAATGGACTGGGTTGATTTATTTGCCCTTGCTGTAAATGAAGAAAACGCAGCCGGCGGCCGTGTTGTTACCGCTCCGACTAACGGCGCTGCTGGTATATTGCCCGCTGTACTTATGTACTATCACACATTTATTAAAGAAGTGGATCGCGATATAGCAACACGCTACTTATTAACAGCTGCGGCTATTGGTATTTTATACAAAAAGAATGCTTCGATCTCAGGCGCTGAAGTAGGCTGTCAAGGTGAAGTAGGTGTTGCGTGTTCAATGGCAGCGGGTGCACTTACTGAAATAGTAGGCGGTAATGTTGTACAAGTTGAAAACGCCGCTGAAATTGGCATGGAACATAACCTAGGTCTTACCTGCGACCCTGTTGGTGGCTTAGTGCAAGTACCCTGTATTGAACGCAATGCAATGGGCTCTATTAAGGCAATAAACGCATCACGCCTTGCTATTCGTGGCAGTGGAGAGCAAAAGGTATCGCTTGATAAAGTAATTAAAACGATGCTTGATACCGGTAATGACATGAAGACTAAATACAAAGAAACCGCACGTGGTGGGTTAGCTGTAAATATTATTGAATGTTAAATGCGATAAAATCAAAAAGCCGCCTATTGTAAAATGGGCGGCTTTTTATTATTCGTTCAATTTAATTATCCAGAGCTCGGATTAATTAGGCTACTTAACAGGTAACTCTATGTCTTCAAAAAGTTTATCTACGTCTTCTTGATTGCGCAGTAAACTTGCTCGCTCTACTCGCTCCTTCGTTAGGTGCGGGGCAAAACGTTCAATAAAATCATACATATACGTACGCAAAAAACTGCCCTTTCTAAAGCCAATTTTAGTCGTACTTGCTTCAAACAAGTGACTAGCATCTATACACACTAAATCTGTATCGCTTAACTGATCAATAGCCATAGACGCAACAACGCCTACGCCGAGCCCTAGCCGTACATAGGTTTTAATAACATCTGCATCGGTTGCGGTAAATACAATGTGTGGTTCAAGACCATGAGCACTAAATGCCTTATCAAGCTCCGAACGACCCGTAAAACCAAATACATAAGTAATTAGAGGGTATTGTGCAATATCAGAAACAGTTAAATTATCTGCTTTTTTGGCAAGTGGGTGATCTTTAGCCACCACTATACTGCGATTCCAATGATAACAAGGCAACATAACTAAATCTGAATATAAATGCAGTGCTTCAGTGGCAATTGCAAAATCTGCATCACCACGTGCTGCAGCATCAGAGATTTGCTGAGGTGTGCCTTGATGCATATGCAGTGATACCGCAGGGTATTTTTTCATAAAACCTTGAATAACATTTGGTAAAGCATAACGAGCTTGAGTGTGTGTGGTTGCAATATTTAACTTACCTTGATCAGGTAATGTGTGTTCGTTTGCTACCGCTTTAATCCCTTCAACTTTAGATAATATTTCACGAGAAATATTAATAATATCTTCGCCAGCACCTGTTACATGCGTTAAATGCTTTCCACTACGACCAAAAATTTGTACACCTAACTCATCTTCAAGCATTCGTACTTGTTTAGAAATCCCCGGCTGCGAGGTAAATAAGCTCTCAGCGGTGGCTGAAACATTTAATTTATGATTTTGTACTTCTACTATGTATCTGAGTTGTTGTAATTTCATGGCTGCAAATTTTAACGTTGTTATTCATATTATTTATAAAGGCAATACCTGTTAAAACCAAGTGTTATTTGAATAAAAAGCCACATTAGTGCTTAAGGCATGCAATTATCTGATTAGTACTCAAGGCTAGCATAATAAATATGCTTGAGGTAGCGATGTTTATTCAGGTTAATCTTATAATCCCTTCGTCTTACAACACTTTAAGAAAGCTAAACCCTAATTAACTGGGTATTTTTAAGTTTATCAACGCAAAGCTACACAGTTAACGTATAATTAATGTAAGATTAAGCAAATTAGATTATGAATCAGAGAATTAAAAGATGATTGTTTCTATCATAATAATACTTATAGTCGCGCTTATAGTAATAGCGCTGTGGGTAAGTGCTGTGCAGCAACATAAAGAAAAACAAGAAGCTGAACGCCGCAAAGAGTTAACAAAACAAAAAGCAATTATTGAAGAAACCGAAGAAGCACTTATGAATAGTGCAAATATTCCTTTATCCGAAAATATAATTCGTGCATTACAACGCCGCGTATATGAAGCATTAAATACAATGGTTTCAAACTCGCCAAATTCTAAAGCGCTTAAAAGTAGATTAAGCGAGTCAAAAACTCACTTATCAAACCCTGTACAAGGTAATAATAGCGAGTCTTTAGCATTACCAAGTAATGATAAGCAGCTGGTAAGTTTGATTCAAGGTATAAAAAAGCTGCGCGCAATTTTACGCTCTGAGCACAGTAAAGGCCGTGTTGATAGTCAGGTTTTTTCTGTAGAGGACAAACGTCTTGAAAAATTACAATTACGCATAAATATTGAAAGCCAAATAAAACGAGGTCTATCGGCTCGCTCAGCAAGCATGGTTGGCTCAGCAAGACAGTATTTTGAAAAAGCATATGCAACATTAAGTGCTGTTACCTACTCTGATGAGTATGTAACATCAAAACGCCAAGAAGTTGAAGGCTACCTAGAAGCAATTAGTGTTGAATTAAGAGCCTCTAATGCAAGTGCCCTTAAAAAGAAAGCCGAAGCCGAACAAGACGATCTGGATGTTTTATTTGCCCCTAAAAAGAAATGGTAAATTAGGTTTGCCAAATAATACATGGTGTTATTAACAGCGATAACTTATCGACTCTTTATATCCATGCTACAAATATTAAAAAACCCATACAAATCAATTTGTATGGGTTTTTTATGATTACCGTTTTATTCTATTATGATAAGAACGCAAATTTAATAACAAATAATGCCGTTAAAATCCAAACGCTAATGCTAATTTGATCTTTCTTACCACACAGTACTTTAACCGCAGTGTAAGATATAAAACCAAGCGCTATGCCATGTGCAATAGAAAAAGTAAGTGGAGTCATTAACAATACAACAGTAACAGGAATTGCATCAGTCATATCATCCCAATTTACAAACTTTAGATTTTGTAGCATTAATACAGCAACGTAAAGAATTGCGCCTGCTGTTGCATACGCCGGTACCATTTGTGCAAGGGGTGCAAAAAACATCATTAATAAAAAGCATATGCCAACAACTACAGCCGTTAAGCCTGTTCGTCCACCAACAGAAACACCCGCTACTGACTCAATATAAGACGTTGTAGTTGAAGTACCAAGCATTGCACCGGCAATTGTTGCAGAGCTATCTGCACTTAAAGCACGACCCAAACGCGGCATATTCCCTTTCTCGTCTGCGAGTCCTGCTTTTTGAGTAACAGCAACTAAAGTTCCAGAGGTATCAAACAAATCAACAAATAAAAATGCAAAGATTACACTTAGCATCGAAAGCTCAAAAGCCGCGGCAAAATCTAGTTGCATAAAAGTAGGCATAATTGAAGGCGGCATAGCTATCACACCATGATATTCAACAAGCCCTAAACTTAAAGCAATGCCAGTCACTAGTAAAATACTAATGAGTACACCACTTTTAAAATCGCGGTATAAAAGTGCTGCTATAACAAAAAAGCTTAATATTGCTAATAATGGACCTGCCGATGTGATATCACCTAATTGAACAAGAGTTGCAGGGCTTGCGACAATAATACCTGCATTTTTTAATGCAATTAACGCTAAAAAAGCACCAATACCAGTTGCAATGGCTCGTTTTAATACCAAAGGGATAGCGTTAATAATCCACTCTCTGACTTTAAATAAGCTCAAAAATAAAAATATACACCCCGACATAAATACAGCCCCTAACGCAGCTTGCCAGGTATAACCCATCCCCAGTACAACACCATAAGTAAAAAAGGCGTTTAACCCCATGCCAGGAGCCAGCGCTAACGGGTAATTTGCCCATAATCCCATAATAAAACAGCCTATTGCGGCAGCAATACAGGTAGCAACAAATGCAGCCCCTTGATCCATTCCAGCCTCTGCAAGCATGGCTGGGTTTACAAATACAATGTAAACCATAGTGATAAAGGTAGTAAGGCCAGCCACGCATTCGCGTTTAACTGTTGAGTTATTTTCGCTAAGTTTAAATAAGGCTTCGAACATAATAAGCTTGTAATAGTAAAAAGTAGCCAGATTTTATCATAAAAATCATCTTTAACAGGACATTTTACCTTGCGATATACTAAACTATTGAAGCAGTTAAAATAACAAATGAATCAATATGCTAAAAACAACACCCAGCGGGCACGACTTAGAACAACAATTAGATAATATTTTAGGCTTTGTTACTCAACCCGATAACAACCCTGCAGTAGCTAATGCTAAAAATAATGAACAAAGCACACTAAATAAAGCACTGTATTATTTAAAAAATAAACAAGCTCCATTAGCTGCAAAGTGGATGCGCCTAGCGGCAATGGCAGGTAATCAAAGAGCACAGTTTTATTTAGGTTTGTTTTTTGTAAAAGGTGAAGGCGTGCCACAAAGTGTATTTCATGCTGCGGCTTGGTTAAGCCTTGCTAGCAGCCAAGGTTATGAACCCGCTAGCGCTGCAGTTAACGACCTAAGAAAGCATATAGAAACTAAACGATTTAAAGATGCTCAATGCTATGCCGCCAACCTATACGAGCAAATTCATCAGCTGCAGTACGCACACCTTATTCCTAATGCTCCTCAAATCGATTAATTAATCATTTGCTTAATACTGTATAGAGCATAAAACACTGTATAGAGCATAAAACACTGTATAAAAATATCTATCTCTACCCGCCATCGCACCTTTGACAAAAATATCAACTAATATAAATATTATGACTCACATTAAATTAAATGTAACCGATTGATTTTAAGTGATTATTTTTAAACTTTTTAACTTCACTAGTTTTAAACTGTTCTTTCTCATTCAAGCTTGGAATTAGGATCTATATACGGCGAGGATTTAATAAGTGATTTTCCAATAGGAATTTGGAATATTTCCCATTCAATGCTGGAATTAAGCTAATTTCTCAATTAACGCTGGAAGGGTTCACCCGTACGTTGCTAGCCACTCAAGTACATTAAAGGTTTAAGGATATAGTTAATTTTATAGGCGTACTCTGGCAAGCTTCGCTAGTGTGCCAACAGCGAACTGTCGTAACCCTAGACTATTGTTATTTAACGATATTACGCTTTAAACCGAAAAATGCATAGAGCGAAATTATACTAAATACAATACCTGAACCAAATTGTATTAATGCCCATTTACCATATATATTTTGCCAACTTTGAAAATTAAAATCTGACTCTATTAAAAATGAAATAGCTTGCCCAAATGGAAGTAAAACACCAACAAACATTGCGCTATAGATTGAATAGGCGAGGACTATTTTAAAAGCTGCGGTTTTGTAATTACGTTTAGATGTTAATAGGGACAATACAAAGATTAAAAGTAAAGCAATAGGAACAATATATAATGATGAAAATATGCCATCTTTTGAAGGTAAAAAAGCAAAGTCTAACGCTGTAATTCCAGCAGACAAACTTATTATTAATTGATTAAACGATCTCAGATTCATATTTAGGTACATAGACATAATGACTCCCACACGGTGTTAGCCTCCGCTTTTCGTGGGTTAGCTTAATTCAAAGCCAGAGCCATAATTAGTTTGTCAATTAACTAAACAGCAGAGGCTAACATGAACAAACATAGCATACTTTTTATCGGACTTGATACACATAAAGAATTCAATGAAGTCGCCTATATTGAAGAACATAGAGGCTCTCAACCTGTTCACCTTGGTCGATTTTCTTCTTCCAAAGTGGCCGTTCAAAAGCTTGTTCGTCAGTTTGAATCTAAATACCCTGGCGCAACGCTACACTTTGTTTATGAAGCAGGCCCTTGTGGTTATTGGATTTACAGATTAATCACAAGCCTTGGCCATTGCTGTTATGTGGTTGCCCCATCTCTTATTCCTAAAAAACCAGGCGAGAAGATTAAAACCGATAAACGTGATGCCCTTAAGCTCGCTAAATTACTTAAATCTGAAGATTTAACACCTATCTATGTTCCCGAGCCTGAAGATGAAGCCGTACGCGATTTATCTCGCGCACGCGAAATAGCCATGGAAGATTTAAAAGATGCTAAATATCAATTAAAAGCGTTGATGCTTCGCAATAATATTAATTACAAAGGCACCGCAAATTGGTCACAAAAACATTTACGTTGGCTCACTGAGCTTGTGCTGCCACATCCCGCGCAGCACATTGTCTTACAAGAGTTTTTACAAACAATTACCGAGCGAATAAGCCGACTTGAAAGACTAGACAATGAACTAACACATCACGTCCATCAATGGCGTTATTATCCCGTTGTTAAAGCAATACAAGCAATGCGAGGTGTTCGCTTGTTGGTCGCCACCGGCGTTGTGGCTGAGCTTGGTGATTTATCGCGCTTCGACCATCCCCGTAAATTAATGAGTTATCTCGGTCTTGTACCCAGTGAACACTCGAGTGGTGGCAAACGCCATATTGGCGCTATCACAAAATGCGGAAACGGCCGAGCAAGACGCCTTCTCGTTGAAGGTGCACACACTTATCGGTATGCGGCAAATATATCGACAGATATGCAAAAACGACAAGAAGGTTTACCAAAGGACATTATTGATATTGCGTGGAAAGCACAACTTAGGCTCTGCAAGCGCTATAAAAAAATGATAGCCAAAGGGAAACACTACAACCTTGTTGTCACCGCAATTGCCCGAGAAATGATTGCGTACATATGGGCCATTGCAAAAGAAGTGGTACTTACGCCAGTGAACGCAAAACTTAGATTGGCAAGAGTACCCGCATGATAAACGAATTAGAGTTAATGCATGGGATCAAGCATCGGGTGTGGCACAACCACCGACGGCGTTAGGATGACAATGCAGCTAACGCTGCATTGAACCACGAACATAGACTGAAGACAGGTGCCACGACGGAATAAGTAAGGTCTGCTCTGTTGCTAGAAATAGTAATAACCAACGAATATCAGCAAGATAACCGACGAAATTACTTGCTTCATCTTATGTATTAACTCGCTCTAATTCGAGCTAAAGTAATTATGGCTTAAAAAAGTTAGGCAGGGATCAGTGCGTTTAACTTGACAGTGGGAGTCATACCAACGCCTCAATAATAGGCTATAAATTAATTGGTTATACTTTAGCGACGTAGGAGCATAAAGCCAATTGATTTTAGTCCTGATTTATTGACTTGTTAGGTTTCTAGTCAAACTCCTCATATCGAGTCGAGATTTCAACAAAGTCATTTACATCCACATACCCAAAAGAAAAAGTGATTGTCATCTCAATATTTTCATTTATTTTGGGGATTTTATAAATTGTGAGGCTACCCGACATTTCTTCGATTGTTAGGTTTTTGAAAGCAATGTCAGCATTCGCACATTCCAATACACTTATTAAATTTAACTTCATAAATTCGGTAGAGGTGTGTGACATTAATGATTTGCAAAATACCCCGGCTACACTGGACTCATAAGACTTGCATTGTTTTGAAAAGCTAGACCAATCATTAATCAGCTTAACTCGAAGTGAGTTATTTGACGTAGTAGCCCTCAGGTATTCATAAAGTGCATCGCAAAGTTTTTGATTACTTGCTAAAGCACTATTACTAAATATTAGGCTTAGAAAAAAGAGAAGAAAACAGCTGTTTTTCATAAAATCGCGAACTTTCCTTGGAAACCTAACAATTTAATAGTGCGCTCATCGCGCATATTTCTGCCGACTTAACGCTCACTTATCTACTTTATATAGTTTTAACAAATTACCTAAGGTATTACTATCACTAAGTTTTCTAAAGTTTTTAGGTAAAGTTAAATAATCCAATTTGCGCGCAGCGCTCATTTTCATGAATATATGCACAAAGCGCATTTAACCAATCAATTAACGACGATATTTAGCCAATCTCAATGAGCGGTTATCACTGATAAACGCCTTACTACATTTTTAACATCAGATAGCTTAGCTTTCAGAACATTCTTTTAATACGAGTTTAAACAATAAACGCTATCCATACCGTATTAAATCAAGAAAAATACAGTATGGAATATTAATTTAGGATCTTTATTTGGTGTTTTAATCAGTTTAAGCCTAAAACTAAATTCCAAACCTTATGAGAAAAACCCAAATAAGGAACAGCAATACCATTACTACAAGCTTTGCCACATAGGGCTCTTTATTCCAGACGTGTGACAAACCATTCCAAAACCGAATGAGAAAGAACAAAACTGAATAACTGTACAAATAAATAGCAAATATCGCTTGCACAGAAGCACTGTATAAACTACTGTATACGTGTACTGTATAAAAACCCAGTGAGTGAGATATTTATGTTACAGCCTATTACCGTAATAACAGTTAAAAGTTATAAGCAAGATGATAAACGTGATTGTGTAAACTTAATTCAAATTGAAGATGAGATATCAGCAACGTTTGAGCTTTTAAAAGTGCTGCACCATTATAATAGCTCTAACGCATGGACATTATTGATTGCTCCTGATCATGTTCCTAGTAGAGCATTACTCGACTCGTGCTCTATTGATACAAGTAAGTTGCTAGTTATCAGACAAAAACACTTAGTAAATTTAGAGTATGTTTTGAATTCTGCGTTGAATAACGGTAATTTTGCGGCTGTAATAACGTGGACCGATATAGTAAATAATCAATTGCTTAATAGCCTTTCTTTAGATTTAAGTAAAACTGCAACGAAGCTTTATTGCTTTACAAAAGACTCGACAATTACAGAGATACCACTAGCACAATAAGATTGATAAACTAATGTTTTAAACTCTGTACTGTTATTATGATTTTACCAAATACCACTCAATGTTTTTGCAGTAGCGGGCTGAATTATGCCCACTGCTGCGAGCCCCTTCATATAGGGTCACAACAAGCCGCTAATCCTGAGCAATTAATGCGTTCTCGCTATAGTGCTTATGTTACAAAAAATGCAAAGTATGTTTATCATACTTATGCCTCTGAAAAAAAAGCGGAAAACCCTATAAAAGAGATTAAAGATTTTGCAAATAGTTGCCGGTTTGTAGGTTTAGACGTAGTAAGTACAAACTACGATGACTCTCAAGGAAGTGTTGAATTTAAAGCGCATTATTTTTATCAAAATTTATACTGTGAGCTTCACGAACACTCACGATTTATAAAAGAGGACGATAAATGGCGTTATATCGATGGGACTATACTTCCTGTAGCTGATATTAAGGTGAGTAGAAATGATAACTGCCCTTGTGGCAGTGGTAAAAAATACAAAAAATGCCACAGCGTATGACTCTCCCATAACCAAAACTATAACTTAAAAAGGGGCTAAAAACTGACTTGGTTACGCCCTTGAAACTTAGATTGATACATTCTTTCATCTGCTAACTGTAATGTATTTTTACTATTGTCGCGCGTTTGCAATGTTGCGCCACCAATACTAATTGTTACAAATTCATGCTCTGAGTGTTTATGCAATATACCTAGTTGCATTACATTATTTTTTATTTTGTCTGCTACACAATTAGCGCCTTTATTACCTGTATGGGGAAGTACAACAACAAATTCTTCCCCTCCAAATCTTGATACAAAATCTGCAGGACGTTGTAAGCTTTTAGTAATTGTTTGGGCAACTAAGTTTAATACCGCATCCCCCTGTACGTGGCCATAAGTGTCATTGTATTGCTTAAAGTAATCTATATCTATTAGTAACAGTGCACAGTCTGCATTTTCACGTAATGCACTTTGTTCTATTTTTATAAAGTGGGTATCAAAGTAGCGTCGGTTATAAATTTGAGTTAAGTCGTCAATAAACACTTTTTGATTAAGTAAATCATGTTGAGCCTTAATCATTAAGTGGGCTCTGACCCTTCTAAATAGTGTTTCTGGATTTGTCGGTTTCTTTATAAAATCTACGGCACCAGCTTCCCAACATGCCCCCTCTTCGCTTTCGAGTGACGTAATAAATATAACTGGGATATCTTGAGTTTCGTAAGTATTTTTTAGTTTTAAACAGGTTTCTATTCCATTAATACCTTCTAAATTGATATCTAGAAGTATTAGGTCGGGCGGATCTAACTTACATAAATCTATAGCCTCTTCACCACTTCTAGAAGTCATTACATTAAAACGATCCGACAATGCCTTTCTAAGTACAATTAATGTTAGTAGTTGGTCTTCCACAATAAGTACCTTAGAACTTTTTAAACTTAGTTGTAATGCATGATCTGAGTAATTTATTGGCATAACTTGCGATACTTATTTTTATTATTTTACACACACTATAATACTATTTTATGTTATGCAAATGTTAACAGCTATATAAAAGGCTAAGCTTATGTAGTGAAGCTGAGGTGGCGATAAAATATCAAGAAATGCATTATTACTTTATTGGCGAGTTGAATGAAGTGACAGTTAAAATGTGTGCAGAAAAATTCGACTCGCTTTGCTAATCATTTAAAAATGAAAGCTATACTAAGCACATATGTAGTTACCTAACCTTCTAGGCAATCACATAGCAAACGCTAGGTATGGCACTTCAAAATGATTGAGGGTTATTTAGATTGGCATAAACAAAGAACGGATCATAAAAACAAAAAATGGGCCACTTAGGCCCATTTCATAATTTACATATTAGTTTTAAACTAACTTTTTACTCGTCATCATCAAGGTCTAACTGTTGACGCTGTGCAGGTCGAGCTAAAATCTCTACATAGAAAGAAGTTAAACCTTGCTTTTCAATTTCGCCAATTTGGTTGTTTAATTCAGCAACATGCACAACCTGTGCTTCTTCTGCTGTATTACCAAACTTACAGTCAAATGCCCAATAATCAGCATCTTCAGGAAGCGTCTTGTTACGCTCTCTTTTCAAATATTTTTTCACTTCGTGCTTTGCAGCATCAACCATACGAGGGTATTTGATTTTCTCGTGATTTAGCGTGAATGTTTTCTTCATTACGTTCCTAATTACCTTTGTTTAATGATAACGGCATTTAATGTCATACCATTTGTCGCCATTATAGCAATTGCATTTAATTTTTGGATGCTTTTTTTACATTAAATCAATTATTAGACATTATATAAAGCAAAGCTTGAATAAAATGTATTTTACAGACTTTTTATTACAAGAAAATTATATAGAGGGTGCATGTTTTCATGCAAGGTGGTTAGAGACTAAACCGCTATCAAATGAAGGGGTTGATGAATTGAATCGTCGTTTAAACTATCGTAAAAAGCACTTGCGTCAATAGGTGGGTTTGCTAACTGAGTATATTCACTTTTAATCCGTCGCCTAACCGCTATCTCGCAATTATCTAATACATTAAGTGGAATATGCTTGTCATCATCTCTAATTGTGAGTGGCTCGGGCTTTAGGTATTGATTAAGTTTAATGCTTTTCATACCCGCCTGCGCACCATGCTCTGAGATTAAAGCTGCATTAAACTGCCCTATAAGCATATCAAACTCACCGGGGGCTAGCGATTGTTTAGGCCCAGCACCAAATTTCTTTCTCAAGGAATCTTCAGATGTGGCTGTACTGTCAATTTCTGTTTTTGGCAGATGAAATTGACTGAAGTCTAATGCATCATGCGAAAGCATCGCTAATAAAAGTGCAAACTCGCCTCGGCGATTTTCATGCACACTATTATTAAGTTTGCTATTTAGCTGACTCTCTGTGATTAACAAATCATCGATTTGCATAGTCTTTAGCCGATTATGGTAACTGATAGATATTTATCGGCTTTATTTCAATTTTCTTTAGCTTTTTTCTTTACTTAAATACGCATTTTGCTATTATCAGCGCCGTTGCATTGGAGGGGTTCCCGAGCGGCCAAAGGGATCAGACTGTAAATCTGACGGCTCAGCCTTCGCTGGTTCGAATCCAGCTCCCTCCACCACTTTTCTTACCGCTAAGTTAAGTGGGGCCAAATGTAACAAAAATAGTGTGGAGGGGTTCCCGAGCGGCCAAAGGGATCAGACTGTAAATCTGACGGCTCAGCCTTCGCTGGTTCGAATCCAGCTCCCTCCACCACTTCTTTTTTTATTCCTATATTCCTATATTCCTATATTCCTATATTCCTATATTCCTATATTCCTATATTCCTATATTCCTATATTCCTATATTCCTATATTCCTATATTCCTATATTCCTATATTCCTATATTCCTATATTCATATATTCCTATATTCCTATATTCCTATATTCATATATTCCTATATTCATATATTCCTATATTCAAATTAATTTAAAAAACCCATTGTAAACCCATACTATTTTGCTTTAGCCATTTTGATGGTGCTTTATAATCAGGAAAAAAACGCTCAACATGCTGCCAAAATGCTTTGCTGTGGTTTAGGTGTCGTAAGTGCGCTAACTCGTGAACAATCACATAATCAATAGCATGGTAAGGCGCTCCGATTAAATGCAAATTAAAGGTTAACTCACGTTTGCTATTACAACTTCCCCACTTTCGCTTATAAATAGCGATTTTTAAACGCATTGGTAACTCTTCGCCCATTTTTTCGCAAAAGTACGCTAAACGCATTTCTATATATGCCGTTAACTGCTCTTTTAGGTATTCTTCAAGAAGTTGCTGATATTTTTGTCCAAGATTTTTAACGCGTGAAGAATGAGTAATAAGCAAATTGTTATCACACTTTATGACCTCTGACTTAACATCCTGCTTAAATTCAATATTTACAGCTCTATCAAAAATTAAAACTTGCTTATCTCTTAGCGGGTACTGTCTGGTATCAGTAATATAAAGCTGTTTAGTTAATTGGGCTCTTACCCACGCCTGCTTATTAAAAAGCCATTTTTCTATTTGTTTATTACTAACAAACTGAGGGGCATACACAGTCACCTTTTTATTATGTACTTTAATTGCAACCGTTTTTCGTCTGGTGCTTTTTTTTAACTGATACTCAAACACTGTTATTCTCATACACTATTTGCGATGGACAAATCCGTACGCAATTAATAAAACATCGTAAAATGCGCGATTATCTTAATTAAATACACTAACCCATTACTTTACTAAGAATTACCCGATAAAAAATTTAAATAAACCCAAATTTAACCAATTTGGTGCAATAGAAGAGCGACATTTAAATAGTTATCACAGACTAAAAAACTATCTTCTGATAAATAAAAGAAAACAGAAAGTAATAAATTCGTTGTTTTAATCAGTTCGTTGAATTAAGAGTTTATTTATTAATTAATTAGATTAAAATAAAAAAATAAAGATTATATTTTGAGCCATTATGTTATCAGCTTTTTTTATCACAGACCAAGACCCTAGCTTAATCATTAATGGCGTTTACGATCCTCTTTTAGTAACTATGTCGTTACTAATTGCTATTTTTGCAGCCTTTTTCACCATTCGGCTTATAGACCTAGCAAAAGAAACTCATTTTCCTAGCTACCAACGCTTGGCAAATATAACCGCTGCTGCTGTTTTTTCAGCTGGTATTTGGAGCATGCACTTTATTGGTATGTTGGCATTTTCGCTGTGTACAAATATAGATTATGATCCAACAATTACACTGCTCTCTTTTATCCCTGCGTTTGTAGCATGTCAGTACGCAGTATCAATGCTTGTTAATAGTAAGGGTAACTTGAAAGTATTATCAATTTGTTCTGTTTTACTCGGGGCTGGTATTGGCACAATGCATTATAGCGGGATGGCTGCAATGGAACTAGCGCCTTTACTTAGGTATGACCCACTCACTTTTGGGTTATCGATTATTGTTGCTGTAGGCCTTTCTTTTATCGCTTTGTACAGCCGCTTTAACCTTGAACGCGTATTCCCTTCGTTATCATCTCTTCAAAATAATTTAGTTAGCGCTATTATTTTAGGCTTTGCAGTAGCGGGGATGCATTATATGGGAATGGCAGCCACCCGATTTGTAGCAACATCCCCTCTCGTATACGACGATGCTAACGCAAACGCGGGATTAACCTTTATCGCCATCGCAGTCGCTACTGCAACTATAGCCATTACAAGCGTGGTTGGTGTGATCAATGGTATGGTTCGCTTTCGCATGTTACTTGAAGAAAAATCAGCAGATGAGTCGCGATTAAATGCAATTTTAGGTACCGCTATTGATGGTATTGTTACTATTGACCATGCTGGTATTATTTTAAGTTTTAATGAGTCAGCCAGTAAAATTTTTGGCTGGCAAGAAAACCAAGTTCAAGGCAAAAATGTGAAAATGCTCATGGACGACAACATCGCTAAGCACCACGACGAATACCTCTCAAACGCCCATAATGTTGATTTGGGGAAAGTGATTGGTGTTAACAGAGATGTATATGCAAAGCATATGAACGGCCAAGTATTCCCTATTCGCTTAGGTATTGGCGAGGTAAATCAGCCCGGGCATAACCCGCTTTACGTTGGCTTTATTACCGATTTAACTGAGCAGCGCGCCTTACAAAAGAGCTTAGAAGAGAAAGAGCAAAAATACCGCTCATTAATGGATAACATGCCGGGAGTTGCGTTTAGGTGCAGGTTTGATGACAACTGGACTATGTTATTTATTAGTCCAAATATAAGTGAGCTTACAGGTTATAACCCTAATGAGTTTACAGAACATTGTATCGAATTTAATGATTTGGTCTTAAAAGCAGATCAAAAGCATATTATTGATGAAGTCACTCAAGCTGTTGAAAAAAAGTCTCAGTATTCTATTGAATATCGAATTAGACACAGAAATGGTAAGATTTTATGGTTACTGGATAAAGGTAGCTTTACGTTTGATAAAAATAATAAGCCACAATGGATTGATGGCGTATTGGTCGATATCACTGAACGAAAAGAGTATGAAGAAAACTTAGAGCAAGCTAAATTTAAAGCAGAAGAAGCCGCCCACGCTAAACAGTCTTTTATGGCTAATATGAGTCATGAAATTAGGACGCCCATGAATTCAATTATAGGCTTTAGTGATTTGTTAATGGATACGCCGCTAGACCAAGAACAACAAAAGCATTTAGTAACAGTAAATAATGCAGCCCGCTCATTACTCAGATTGCTAAACGAAATTTTAGATTCTGCTAAATTAGAACGCGGAAAGCTGACCATAGAACCTGTGCATTTTAGTTTAAAACCTGTCATAGACAGTATTATTTCTACCTTTTGGCTTGAGGCTAAAAAGAAAGATTTAAACTTAACACTTAAGATAAAAGACTCTGTAAGTAGCACCTATTACGGCGACCCCGATCGGCTAAGGCAGGTACTCACTAATTTAATTGGCAACGCTATTAAATTTACAGAAAAAGGCTCTGTAACCGTTACTGTTGGAACAACACAAAATCAGCATTTATTTTTTGAGGTACAAGACTCGGGTATTGGTATAGCAAAAGATCGTGTTCAAGCCGTATTTCAGCCTTTTGAGCAAGCCGATGGAACCACAACACGCCGATTTGGTGGCACTGGTCTTGGAACAACAATAAGTAAACAATTAGTTGAGCTTATGGGCGGAAGTATTAATCTAGTAAGTGAGTTAGGTAGAGGAACATGTTTTTACTTTTCGCTACCATTGAGCATAGGTGATGAAAATAAAATAGACTTTTTTGATGGCCTGCATACTCAACTACCTGCACTAAGAGTGCTTGTTGTAGATGATATAGAGCAAAATACAGAGCTACTTTCAATATTACTGTCACGCGATCAACACCTCGTTACCAAAGCATCTAATGGCCTTCAAGCGGTTGAAGTATTCGAGCAGCAAGATTTTGATGTAATATTAATGGACATCCACATGCCTGAGTGTGATGGCATTCAAGCAGCACAAAAAATTAGAATAATTGAAAAGCAAAGACAGCTCAAATATACCCCTATCATTGCGCTTACAGCCAGTGTGTTACACCAAGATAAATTAACGGCTAAAAAAGCAGGTATGAATGGCTTTGCCAATAAGCCAGTTGACATAAATCAGCTAAATCAAGAAATAGCCCAAGTACTTGGCTTGGGTATAGCAAAAGAAATAGTAATTTCACAAAATGACCCTGAATCTCAACACATTGATTTTGACAAAGGTTTAACGCTTTGGGGGTCAAAGTGTAAACAACTTACTGAGATTAAAAAGTTCATTAACAATAACAATGAACGTTTTGAAGTGCTGTTCACCGAGAAGCTATCAGATATAAAAGATGTACACAGCCTAATACACACACTTAAAGGGGTTGCAGGTAATTTAGGTTTAACAACTTTAATGAAGTTATTAGCATCCCTAGAGCAACAACAAACTGATGAGCTATTAATTAGTACCCTTGAAGATATTAAAAATGAGCTCGCTGTTATTTCTAAGCTGCTTGATAATAACGATTGCTCAGAGCCTGAAAAACCTCAAAGCAACACAGATGAAAATACACTCAGCACCACTGAAATAGAAACTTTGTGTAAAACATTGAGTCAAGATGCACAAAATGCTGAACTAAATGATGATCTGCTGGCCAAATTACAATGTAACGTACCGGCAAACTTGCAAGATGAAGTTAATGAAATCGTTGATGCATTTGACGATTTTGATTTTGATAGTGCGCAAACAAAGCTTGAAAGCTTACTTAAAAACCTAACATAAAAATGAGTATTTAATTAATGGATTTTTCTACAGATAGGCCTCGTATATTAATTGTTGACGATGAGCCTGCAAATCTAAAAGTGATGCGTGAAGTGTTAGGTAATAAGTACAGAATGTCGTTTGCTAAATCTGGCGATGCTGCGCTCGCTTTACTTGAAAAAGAACTCCCTAAACTTATATTGCTCGATATTATGATGCCAGATATGAATGGCTTTGAAGTATGTCAAAAAGTTAAAGCAAACCCAAAAACATCACACATCCCTATTATTTTTGTAACCGCTCTTGGTGATGAAAGCGATGAGTTTAAAGGTTTTGAATTAGGCGCTGTAGATTACATAACAAAACCTATAAGCCCCGCAATAGTAAGAGCCCGCGTTAAAACACATTTATCACTCGTTCAAGCTGAGCAGCTTAAACAAGCACATGTTGATTTAGTACATCGTTTAGGCCGTGCTGCAGAGTACAAAGATACAGATACTGGCGAGCATATCGTGCGCATGAGCCAGTACAGTAAAGTACTCGCTTTAGCATTAGGTATGGACGAGTCTGAGGCCGAGCTGTTACGCCAAGCAGCCCCTATGCACGATGTAGGTAAGATCGGCATACCCGACGCCATTTTATTAAAGCCTGGGCGCTTAACCAGTGATGAGTTTGAGCACATGAAACAGCATACTGTAATAGGCGCGCAAATTTTAGCCAATTCGTCATCTCCACTTTTACAACTCGCGCACACCCTTGCTATAGAGCATCACGAAAAATGGGACGGTACAGGTTACCCTCATGGCATCAAAGGTGAAGATATATCAGTTGAAGGACGTATTATAGCTATTGCTGATGTATTTGATGCCCTCACATCAAAGCGCCCTTATAAAGAAGCATGGAGCGTAGAAAAAACCATCGAGCATTTAAAATCTCAAGCAGGTAGTCACTTCGATCCTAATTTGATCAATTTATTTATTGAAAAGCTTGATGATATTATTGCGATTAAAGAGGCAAGCCAGAATTAAGCTAATTACCCTTGGCACTATGAGAGCCTAACTCAACATTATTATAAATACGCTTAATACAGCTATAATCATGAGAAGTAATTTCATGGCTATTATTACTGTCGTCTTTAAAATACATAGAGAAAGTAACACCGTGATCAGCTAGTACCGTTTTTATTTGTAACTGCTCAAAGTGCTTTAACCACGCTATAAATTGCTCTGCGTTTACAGCAAAAGCAATTCCTTTGCTGTACCCCTCTCGTTCAAACAATGCTAAACGCGCGGTTTTGTTTTCATCTTCGAGTGTTAAAGGCCCTTTGCCATCTTCATTCCAAAATGCCAGTTCAGGTACAACATAAAAGCCTAATACATGTTCGTACCATTTTATTGCCGCTTGTAAGTTATTTACATTTAAATGGCAATGATCGATCCCTTCAAGTAGAGGTGTAGCCATGTTATTGGCCTATCTCAGACTTGAGCTGCTCTAAAAAAGCATGCATGTATTGTGTACGCCTTTGTGCCTCGGCTTTTGCAGAAGGTGTGTTCATACTTTTTGCAATATGCAGTAGTTTTATAAAAAAGTGATCAAGCGTATATTTTTTATCATCGGCTTCACGTTCAATACAAAAAGGGTCATTTGGGTTATACAGTAATCGGTTAATCGAACCACCCACTTTCATACATCGACTGACACCAATTGCACCTAATGCATCCATTCTGTCTGCATCTTGCACTATTTGCGCTTCTACGGTTTTAATTGCAATGTTGGCACTAAAACTATGCGCTGCAATCGCATGGTGAATATCATCAAACAGCGACTCGTCGTAATTAATTGATTTTAAAAACTCAATCGCCTTATCGGCAGCCATCGTAGAGGCTCTTGCGCGATCCGGATGATTTTTAGCAACTGCCACGCAATCGTGCATCCAAGCTGCAGGTAACACAACATGCATATTTGCCTGTTCGGCATTACATAGCTGCACAGCAACACGTACAACCCGTTCAATATGTGTAATATCGTGGGCAACATCAGCATGAATTAATGATGTTATAAACGTCCTACATTTTGAATTAAGTATTTCTAAATCGGGGTTTAAAGCTACATCGGGCACGTTAACATTCCAAAAACTAATTAATATCTGATTTATCCGTACTTTACCGTGCTTTATGCCCCCCTTGCAAAACATTCATTGTATGTTGAGCCCTGCTTGACTAAAATACAGCGCTTATTTATTACTACTGAGAAGCCTTATGTCATCTGCCGTTTACCTACAAGCTGGTCGCGAAAAATCATTAAAAAGAAAGCACCCTTGGTTATTTTCAAAAGCCATCAAAAAAATTAAAGGTAAACCGGGTCTGGGCGACACAGTTACTATTCACGATAATGAAGGTAAGTTTTTAGCAACCGCAGCTTATAGCCCTCACTCTCAAATAAGAGCGCGTGTATGGAGCTTTGACGAAAAAGAAGTAATCGACCAACACTTTTTTGAACGCCGCTTACGCAGAGCACTTGATGCACGCGAACACGTTATTTCTGAAGGCGGCTTAACAGGCTTTAGGTTGTGTGCCGCAGAGTCTGACTATTTACCAGGTGTAACCATAGATAAGTTTGATAACGTATTAGTATGCCAATTACTAAGCGCGGGTGCTGAGCGCCATAAAGGTGAAATAGTCGGCGCACTTATGGCTATTTTCCCAGGCGCTAGTATTTATGAGCGCTCAGATGTAGATGTACGTACCAAAGAAGGCCTTGAGCCAATCAAAGGCGTACTTTGGGGCAGCGAGCCTAAAGAGCCCGTACTTATTGAAGAAAACGGTTTAAAACTTGAAGTTGATATTATCGAAGGTCATAAAACCGGTTTTTATTTAGATCAACGCGATAGCCGTGCCGCCCTTGAGCGTTTTTCAAAAGATAAAACCGTGCTTAACTGTTTTAGCTACACAGGTACATTTTCGTTATACGCGCTACGTGGTGGCTGTACTCACGTTACAAATGTTGATGTATCTCAGCCAGCGCTTGATACTGCAAAGCGTAATGTAGAACATAACAATTTAGACTTAAATAAAGTCGATTTTGTGAAACAAGATGTATTTAAGCTATTGCGCCAATACCGCGATGAAGGCAAGCAGTTTGATACTATTGTGATGGATCCGCCAAAATTTGCAGACAACAAAGCGCAGCTAACCGGTGCGTGCCGTGGTTATAAAGATATAAACATGATTGCTATGCAAATATTAAAACCGGGCGGCACGTTATTAACGTTCTCGTGCTCGGGTTTAATGGAGCAAAACTTGTTTCAAAAAGTTGTGGCTGATGCAGCACTTGACGCAGGAAAGGAGTTGTTAATTATGGAGCGATTAAATCAAGCAGCCGACCACCCTATCGCTGGTAGCTACCCTGAAGGCTTTTACTTAAAAGGCTTAATTTGTAAGGTGTATTAAATAGCGCTTTAAAACGGCGTTAGTGGATTACTTAAATCCACTAACGTTTTTTGTTTAGGCGCCCAGTTTAGTTAATTAAACTGAACAATCTTCAAACCGGCAGTAATAGTGCCATCATCTTCCTTACTAGCGCGAATAACCTTTGCAGTGGCATTAAGCGAAGCAATACTAGGATGGGTAGATTCAATATTTACTTGTAGTAAAGTGTCTAACTCAAGCAAGTCATCTAAATGTAGCGATAACCCCGTTGCACTCAAATCTACACACTCTGCGGTATAATTTAACCCTGCTATAGGCTCTATAGTAGTTAAATTTGCAGGCGTGTTCACCTGCATACGTCTAAAATCTCGCTTATCGTCAGTAAACATAGGTTACCTCTAAACAACCGTGTTAATTTCTTCCAACAAAGCACCCATAGAAAACGGCTTTACAACATACGCGTCGCAACCAGCATCAAAGCCAGCTTGTTTTTCAGATGGGGACTCAAGGCCCGATACCATAACAACAGGAATATTTTTTGTCTCAGGTGTGTGCTTAAGCATTCGACACGTATCATAGCCATCAAGGCCAGGCATACATACATCTAGCAAAATTATATCAGGCGGATTAGCAATCGCTGATGCAAGACAGCTTTGCCCTGAATCTGCGTAGCTTACGTCAAATTTCGAAGTCAGTGCTGTTTTAAGCATTTCATAATTGAAATACTCGTCATCTACCACTAATAATCGCTTTGTTTTATGTTCAACCGATGAGGACATAACTATGTCGCTTCCTTCTCAAAACAAAAATAAATCCCTCTATTAAGGTACTAAGCTTAATAGAAAATGCAAGTTTTATTCTATCTCTTTTATCGCATTTATAACCCGCTTCGCAGATATTGGGTAAGGCGTGCCTAGCGTTTGTGCAAACAACGAGACCCGCAACTCTTGTTGCATCCAAAAGATAGTCGTTACCTCATCAGGTATTGGCAGTCCTTTAGGTGTCTTATTTACTAACTTTTTGTATTCTTGCGCTACTTTTTCTAGTTCTAAAACACATAAGCGATCTCTGTTAGGATCTACCGGAAGTTTTTCTAAACGCTTTTGAATCGCTTTTAAATACCGTATTAAGTCTGTTATTTTGTCTGCGCCATGAGCACTTACAAATCCTTTAAAAATAAGCGACTCAAGCTGAGATTTAATATCACCATGCGCTGTGATCATCGTTAAATCTACGCGGCCTTTCATTTTTTTATGAAGGCTATGTGCAATACTCAATACTTGCTCTACTTGTGTGGCAATTAATACCACTGCATCACCGAGCTCACCGCGTATTTGTTCTTTTACCGCTTCAAACGCCTGTTCGTCACGTATATCGCCATGCTTAACAAGCAAGCTATCAACCCCTGCGGCAATACAGTCATCAATTAAATCTGCAATTTTACCAAATGGATTAAAGTACAAACCAAGTTTGGCTTTATTAGGTAAGTTTTGTTGTAAATACTTAATTGGCGAAGGCACGTTTAATAAAACTAACCTGCGCAGGCCTTTTTGATGAGCCTGCTGCGCTTTTACTTCACTATCAAATAACTCAACTGCAGCAGCTGATTTTTTATCCACCAGCGCAGGGTATGCTTTTATCTCGTATTGGCCTTGCTTTTTAACGTACGAGGCTGGTAACTTGCCAAAATCCCATTGCGTTAAGTCTGTTTTTTCAATACCTTTGTCAGCTACTTTTGATAGTGTATCGGTTACTTTACCTTGCAGCTGCGCTTTTAGTTTGGCTAAATCAAGACCACGCGCAAGTAGCTTGTCGTGCTCATCGCGCACCTCAAATTGTAGTCGTAAGTGCGGAGCAAGTGCGCTTAAGTCCCACGCTTGTGCATCTACTCTTACGCCCGTCATTCTGAGTAATCGGGTAGTAAGCGCCTCTATTAGGCTGCCTTGTAGTGGCTCAATTGCCGCAAGCACTGCATCAGCATAATTAGGTGCAGGTACAAAATTACGGCGTAGCGATTTAGGAAGCGATTTAATTAAACCGCTAATTAATTCGTGTCTAAAAGCGGGTATATGCCAATCAAAGCCACTCTCTTGTACTTGGTTTAATAGCGCAACAGGTATTTGCACTGCAACACCATCAACGGCTTGGCCCGGGTCAAAATGATAAGTAAGCGGTAAAATAATGTTGTCTTGTTGCCACGTATCTGGGTAATCAAACTCAGTAATATTACTTGCACCGTGCTGCATAAGCTCTTCACGGCTCATATGTAAGTAGTGTTTATTCTGCTGTTTTTGAGTTTTATACCACTTTAAAAACGCCGCACGGTTATTAATTTCTTTCGGTATTTTTTTATCGTAAAACTCATACAGAGTTTGCTCATCAACTAAAATGTCACGGCGTCGAGATTTATGCTCAAGTACCTGTATGTCTTCTATCAGCTCACGGTTAAATGCTAAAAACTGCTCATTTAAACCCAGCTCTTGCTCGACAAGTGCAGTACGTATAAATAGCTCTCGGCTCACTTTTGGATCAATATTGCTATAAACACAGCGGCGTTTATTAACAACTAATAAACCATAAAGAGTTTGCTGCTCAAACGCGATAACCGCACCTGGCTTTTTCTCCCAATGAGGCTCTGAATAGCTACGTTTAACTAAGTGCTGAGCAAGTGGCTCTACCCAAGTAATGTCTATTTTTGCATTAATACGCGCGTATAATTTACTGGTTTCTACAAGCTCCGCAGACATCATCCATTTAGGACTCTTTTTAAATAAACCTGAGCCCGGAAAAATATGAAACTGGCTATTACGCGCGCCTTTGTAAATTTGTTTTTCGTCTTTAAAACCAATATGACTTAGCATGCCGCTCAATAACGCTTTATGCACTAACTCGCCATCAGCCGCCTGGCTGGTGGCTTTCATGCCCATTTCATTACATACAGTGCTAATTTGATAAACAATGTCCTGCCACTCACGAAGACGCATATAGGCTAAAAAGTCTTTTTGGCATAACTTTCTAAATTGACTATTGGTCAGCTCGCTTTGCTGTTCTTCTAAGTAATTCCACAGGTTTAAAAATGCAATAAAGTCAGAATCTGGATCGTCAAAACGGCCATGTTTTTCATTTGCTGCAGCGCGTTTTTCCTGCGGGCGCTCTCGAGGATCTTGAATAGATAACGCCGCAACAATAATTATCACTTCGCGAAGTGCACCGAGTTTATGCGCGGTCAGTACCATTTTTGCTAAACGAGGGTCAACGGGTAAGCGGCTAAGCTCTCGACCAGATTGTGTAAGACTCGTTTTATCACGACTTTTTGCAGGCTTTATCGCTTGTAACTCTTCAAGTAGCGTTAAACCATCGTTGATATTACGGCTATCAGGTGCTTGAACAAACGGAAACTCGCTCATATCACCCAGACCAAGTGCTAACATTTGCAAAATAACAGACGCTAGATTAGTACGTAGTATTTCTGGGTCGGTAAACTCTGGGCGCGATAAAAAATCATCCTCAGAGTACAAACGAATACAAATACCTGCCTCAACACGTCCACAACGCCCCATACGCTGATTTGCACTGGCTTGTGAAACTGGTTCAATAGGTAAGCGCTGTACTTTAGTACGGTAGCTATAACGGCTAATTCGCGCAGTACCTGGGTCTATTACATAACGAATACCCGGCACGGTTAACGAGGTTTCGGCAACGTTGGTGGCTAAAATAATATGACGACGTGAATGCGGTGCAAAAATACGGTTTTGTTCAGCGTTAGACAAACGTGAATAAAGCGGTAAAACATCGGTGTGTTTTAAATTACGCTTGCTAAGTGCATCGGCAGTATCACGTATTTCACGCTCACCGTTTAAAAATATGAGTATATCGCCGGGGCCTTCTGCGCAAAGTTCATCAACCGCATCAAAAATACCTTGTAGCTGATCGCCCTCGGCTTCCATGTCATCTTTTTTAATATCAGAGATTGGGTTGTAACGCACATCAACAGGGAAAGTACGACCAGATACTTCAATAATAGGTGCATCATTAAAATGCTTTGAAAAGCGCTCAGGGTCGATGGTTGCAGAAGTAATAATAACTTTTAAATCAGGGCGTTTTGGCAGTAAGTTTTTTAAATACCCTAAAATAAAGTCAATGTTTAAACTGCGCTCATGCGCTTCATCAATAATAATGGTGTCATATTGATTTAAAAAACGGTCTTGTTGTATTTCAGCAAGCAAAATACCGTCTGTCATCAGTTTTATGTAAGTGTTATTAGAAACCTGATCGCTAAAACGAATTTTAAAACCAACTTGTTGGCCAAGTTCGCATTTCATTTCCTCAGCAATTCGATTAGCAACACTTCGCGCAGCTAAACGCCTAGGTTGAGTATGGCCAATAAAGCCATCAACCCCACGGCCAAGCTCTAAACACATTTTAGGTATTTGTGTTGTTTTACCTGAACCGGTTTCGCCAGCAATAATAACAACTTGGTTGTTTGCTATGGCGTCTTTAATTACATCCTTTTTTTGACTTACCGGTAATTGCTCTGGGTAAGTCACTTTAGGCAAACCAGCAAGACGTTTTTCGCGGTTTTCTTGGCTACGGGTAATATCGGCCGCTATTTTTTCAATGGCATTGGCTTGTTTGTTTTCATCACTTATTTTTTTTACGCCGTGTAGGCGCTTTTTAAAAATAAATTGATCTTTTTTTAAGCACGTTTTTAGCTCGCCAAACAACTGACCTAGGTTTACCACCCGCACACCTTATAAAATTAATAAAAGAGCGTTAATTGTATCAAACTAAACGCGCTGGGTTAATGCTACAAAGTGCATAACTATAGACTTAATAAGTTATTCGTCGTTAAAAATACCCACGTAAGTTGCTTGGGTGTTCGATTTACTGGCGCGATACATACCTGAGGTATTAAATGGCAAACTAATATTGCCTTTGGCATCTACAATAATCACCCCACCCGTACCACCTATGGGTGCAAGCACTTGATTAATAACTTCATCACCCGCTTGTGCAATGGTTTTATTTTGGTATTTAACACGCGCACATATATCACTCGCTACGTTGTATCGAATAAAGTATTCCCCATGCCCCGTTGCCGATACTGCACACGATTCGTTTTCAGCAAATGTACCTGCACCAATTACGGGGGCATCGCCTATACGGCCAAACCGTTTAGCTGTCATGCCGCCCGTAGATGTACCCGCGGCTAAATTGCCGTTTTTATCAAGTGCAACAGCGCCAACAGTGCCCATTTTATATTCTGTAGGAAGTGCTTTATGTGCTGCTTGGTAATTTTTGCTAGTTGCCTTGGCTTTATCTAGTTTTTGTTTGGCTTTTAAAAGTGCCTCATAGCGATGCTCAGTATCAAATATATTATTTTCGATAAGCTCAATACCCTGCTCTTTGGCAAACTCTTCAGCGCCTTGACCGCTAAGCATTACATGTACTGAGTTATCCATTACTAAACGCGCTAACTGAATTGGACTTTCTATGTGCTTAATACCCGCAACAGCGCCCGCTTCACGATTTCGTCCATCCATTATTGACGCATCTAGTTCGTGGTTACCATCGTAAGTATAAACAGCACCTCGCCCTGCATTAAAATAAGGTGATTGCTCCAGTACTTGTATCGCAGTAGTTATTGCATCTAAGCTCTCACCGCCCTTTTCAAGTACCGCATAACCGGCTTCTACAGCTTCACTTAATTTAGCTCTGTACGCTTTTTCTTGCGCGGGCGTAAATTTTGCTTTTTCAATTGTGCCCGCACCACCATGAATCGCAATAGCAAACGGCGCTTGCTCGCTCAAAGCACGATTACTTAGCGTTAAACACGCACTGGCAATAATTGATAATACTAATATTTTTTTCATGGTGATCTCTTTTTGTATTAAGTGTTAAAAACAATGTGAATGGTTACAACGGAGATTTCAACTAATGTACGTTTAATGGCATAAAAAAAGCGCCTTAAGGCGCTTTTTAAAATTTAACGTGTTTGTAATTAAGCTTGTTTAGCTTTTAAACGCGCTAAACGTGCTACTTGGTGAGTAGACGTTAAGAAAGAGTAGATAGGTGCTAGGTAACCACGCTTACGAAGCTCTAAGAAGTCAGCATCGCTTAACTCGTTTAGCTTTTTCTCATCGATAAGGTAAATACCGTTGATGTCTTTTTTCTCGCCTTTAATATCTACTGTTAGCGTTTGCGCTATTAGTAGTTCTTTGTCAGCGAGGAATTTAGTGAACGCTTCAGTTACTTGAGAAAATTCAATAAACGATACTAGCGCTTCTTTACGACGTTTTAGGTAATCAGTTTCCTCACCATTTTCAAATAAAGCATTACCCTCTTCTTCACCAACCAGTGAGCTTGCTTC
Source organism: Pseudoalteromonas carrageenovora IAM 12662 (assembly GCF_900239935.1). Lineage (NCBI taxonomy): Bacteria > Pseudomonadati > Pseudomonadota > Gammaproteobacteria > Alteromonadales > Pseudoalteromonadaceae > Pseudoalteromonas > Pseudoalteromonas carrageenovora. The sequence continues at coordinate 1,306,611 of NZ_LT965928.1, read as the reverse complement.
GTCAATTACGATACCGTATTGATCTTGATCTGGGTGTTTAACTAAGCCAAGTGGGTAACGAGTAGACGCCATAGGTGCAAATGCAGCAGTCCATTTACCGTCTTCTACAAAAAGGTTTTCGCCTGGCTCTAGGCCAAACATAGCTACTGCTTGAAAAGTGCCAGCTTCGTTATTTTTAACGAATGACATAGGGAACTCATTTGCTACGCGTGCAAACTCATGTGCAACTACAGGCACTAAATGTTGAGTTTTCATAAATTCTACGTTGATGCCGTTTTGAATTTTAGTGTTGGCATGTTTTTCGTTGTGTAAAGGCTGTACTTGTTGCTCCGCCATGTTACTGCTCCGTTATTTTTAATTTATATATTTCATTGTTAATGCCTTTAGGCTAATGCTTTTGAAGTAAAAAAGGAAGGGAAACTTTTATTACAACCGTCATGAAAAAATAAAATATAACTAAATCTGTGCGTTGCTAAAAAACGTACAGCTAAAACTTATAAAATACGATTAAAAACAATACACTGAGCGAGCGCTTTTCATACAGTAAAAGTAAAACCATTAACATTGGTTAACAGTAATATGGCAGCTTTATGCTTTGCACTGTATTAAATTTAGGCAAATAAAAAGGCAGCTTAAATAAGCTGCCTTTTCTGGGTAGTTTAAAGCACTTAAATTAAGGTGCCCAATATACCTCAATATTAATGCTTGGGTGGTTAAGTACAGCGCGAAGAGGCATATCATTTACCTCCCCCCCTGCTTTTGCTTGCTTATAAACAGCGAGTTTTTCTTCACCGCTTATCAGTAGCTTAACCACTTTAGAATTTGCTATTGCATTTAACGTAAGAGTCATACGCTCGGTAATACTACCGGTTACGTCACTTTGTATTGCGTTAATTGCACATACTGTTTGCTCAGTTGTTAAACCGTGCTCTAAACCTTCTGCGTGTGGAAATAAAGACGCAGTGTGACCATCAGGGCCCATACCTAATATAGTTACATCATATGGCGCCTTTAAAGCACTATAAGCGGCTTCACATACTTGTGTGCCCTCTTTTGCAGTAGCGGCAGAGTTTTTCATTGTAATGAAGTTTGCTGCACTGCCATAGTTTTGAAGTAACGTGCTATTTATAAATGCTTCGTTACTTTTTTCATGGTTTGGCTCAACCCAGCGCTCATCAACCATGGCAACATCAACGTTTTGCCAATCTAAATCAAGAGTTGATAAATGCTTATACGCAGGTGCCGGTGACGAGCCGCCAGAAACCATGAGCACTGCACGGCCATCATTTTTAATACCATCACGTAATGATTGCTCAAGTGTTGCTGATAACTCAGCAGTTAACGCGTCTTTATTATCAAAAAACTTTTCAACAATAGTTGCCATAACTTATACCTTATCGCCGGTGTTAAACCATACATGGTTGTTTTCAGCCAATAATTCATCAGCATCATCAGGACCCCAGCTACCAGCACGGTAAAGCGCAGGTTTGCCTTTGTCTTGCCAGCGGTCAATAATTGGATCAATCCACTTCCAGGCTTGACGAACTTCATCTCGGTGAATAAATAACGACGGGTTATTTGCAGCCGCATCTAGCATTAAACGCTTGTATGCATCTGAGTGGAAACCATTGCTGTAAGCTTGAGAAAGCTCAATGTTCATTGTTACCGGCTCTAGTTGCATTTCAAGATTATCAAGACGCTTAGACATAAGCGTTAATTGAATCGTCTCTTCAGGTTGCAAGCGAATAACAAGGCGGTTTGGCTCAATATTACCTACGTTATCTTCGTAAATATTGTGAGATACTTTTTTGTATTCAACCACAATCTCAGCACAGCGCTTAGCCATACGTTTACCTGTACGAAGGTAAAAAGGAACACCAGCCCAACGCCAGTTATCAATGTGAGCACGAATAGCAACAAAGGTTTCTGTTTTACTTGAACCTTCATTTAGCTCTTCTAAGTAACCCGGTACAATTTTACCGTTTAGGTCGCCTGGTACGTATTGACCGCGTACAATATTGCTATCAACATCGCCATCTAATAGCGGACGAAGTGCTTCTAACACTTTTAGTTTTTCGTTACGAATACTGTTAGCGTTAAGCTTATTAGGCGATTCCATTGCCACTAAACAAAGTAGCTGTAACAAGTGGTTTTGTACCATGTCACGCAGTGCACCGGCTTTATCGTAAAAACCAGCACGGCTTTCAAGGCCTACAGTTTCAGATAAACTAATTTGAATATTATCAATAGATTTAGCATCCCACATATTTTCAAATAATGAGTTTGAAAAGCGTAGTGCCATTAAATTTTGAACCGTTTCTTTACCTAAGTAATGGTCAATACGGAAGATTTGCTCTTCATCAAAAAACTCTGCAATTTTACCATTAATAGCTTCAGCTGAATCGCCGCAGTAACCAATTGGCTTTTCAACAACGACACGAGACGTTGGGGTAATTAAGCCTTTAGTTGATAAGATTTCACAACATGTGCCGTACACAGCCGGTGGAAGTGATAAGTAAAATACGCGAGATTTAGTGCTATCGTGCTCATCTAAAATACCTTTTAGCACGTCCCAGTTATCGTCTGCTTCAGTTACGTTACTGACTACTGGCACTAAAAATGTAGAAAATGCTTTCCAGTCTTTAGCGTTAAATTCGCCTTTGCTTAAAAATTCTTGTAGTGCTTTGTGCGCTGTTTCTACGTATTCGGCACGTTTAGCTTCTTCACGTACTGTTGGTAGGATACGTGAGCCTTCAGGTAAGTTACCTTCTTGATATGCTCTGTACATTGCAGGTAGCAATTTGCGTAACGCAAGGTCACCACCGCCCCCAAAAATTATAATATCAAAAGGATTAAGCATAGTTACTCTCTACGTTGTGATACCCAATGCATTTGTCTGCGCGGGTATGCCTATTTATTGCTAGATTAGGTGGCTCTTATAGCGTGATTGTATAACAGCCTGCTGAATTGTTGTGTTGTACGGACTTTTTATTATTTTAATTTTCGCTTGTTAAATGAGCCTTAGGGGTCCTGTATTTCCTCTCACAAAAATACAGACCCTAAGAACTCCAGCGCTACCCGTTCAAAGGTACTCGGTTTGCTTATCTTGAGATAAGCTAAATTGTTACTGCGTACGATGCTGCTTGTAGTACGCCATTAATCCGTTTGTTGAGCTATCGTGTGCGTGCTTAACGCTATCATCGGTAAGCTCGCTTTCAATTTTAGATGCTAAACCTTTACCTAGTTCAACACCCCATTGATCAAACGAACAAATTTCTAAAATTATGCCTTGGCAAAATATCTTGTGCTCATACAGGGCTATTAATCTACCCACTGTTTTTGCATCTACAGTGTCTAACAGCATAGACGTAGTTGGGCGATTACCCTTATGAATTTTATGATTTAATAATTCATCAATTTGCGCCTGCGATTTACCCTTAGCGGTTAAATCTGCTGTCACTTGTTTTGCATCTACACCACTCATCATCGCTTCTGTTTGCGCTAAAAAGTTAGATAGTAAAATATCATGGTGTTTATCAACATTTACTTGTGGCTTAACAGATGCAATAAAATCAGCAGGTACAATTACATTACCTTGGTGCAAACATTGATAAAATGCGTGCTGTCCGTTAATCCCTGTCATGCCCCAAATAATTGGCACTGTTGTATATGGTACGGTTTCACCTGCAAAATTAACATGCTTACCATTACTTTCCATTTCACCTTGTTGCAAATACGCAGGCAACATATGAAGCGCTTGGTCGTAAGGTAAAATAGCTTGTGCTGTATACCCTAAAAAGCTGGTATTCCAAACACTAAGCAACGCCATTATAAGTGGTATATTTTGTTCAAAAGGAGCCGATTTAAAGTGCTCGTCTACTTCAAAAGCACCTTCTAAAATGGCTTCAAAAGCGTCATAACCTAAATATAAAGCAATGGGTAAGCCTATCGCACTCCAAAGTGAAAAGCGACCACCGACCCAATCCCACATAGTGAATACGTTTTCATCCGCGATACCAAAAGCGGCTGTTTTTTCTAAATTTGTACTTACCGCAACAAAATGCTTAGCAATAGTGCTGTCATCTTTTGCTGTTTGTAAAAACCAATCAACGGCTGTTTTAGCGTTTGTCATGGTTTCTGAGGTAGTAAATGTTTTTGACGAAATAACAAATAATGTTGTTTCAGGGTCAATTGCCTTTAATACCGATGAAATTTGTACGCCATCTGCATTTGATACGTAATGTACGTTTAGAGTATCGTCAGCAAGCGCTTTTAGCGCCTCTGTTGCCATTTGCGGACCCAAGTTTGAGCCGCCAACACCAATACTTACCACGTCTTTTACTGCTTTACCTGTGTAACCTAACCACTGGCCACTACGAACTTTTTCAACAAATACTTTAATTTTTGCTAATTCGTCATCTACTGCTTGTGTTACGTTTTCGCCATCAACCACTAACGGTGTATGCGCACGATTACGTAATGCAGTGTGAAGCACTGAGCGATCTTCAGTAATATTTATTTTTTCGCCGCTGAACATTTTATCGCGCCATGAAGCAATATCACACTCTTTAGCAAGTGACATTAAGTTGGCAAAAACGTCGTTATCAATAAGTTGTTTAGAGTAATCGAATAATACGCCTGGTATTTGAGTCGAAAATTGAGAAAAGCGTGTGTCATCTTGTGCAAATAACGTTTTAAGATGTGTTTGTTTCATCTTTGCAGCATTTAGCGATAATGCTTGCCAACTTGCTAATTGCGTTCGGTTAGACATGTAAGTACCCTCTAATTCTTTCAATCAATTGATTTTAAAATGCTTTTTATAAAAGCAAAACTCTTATTACTGCTTTTTCATACTAAAATTAAACGTCAATAGTATAACTAAAAATGCAAAAAAAGTGCTGTTTTTATAATTTAAGGTGCAGATGATAACGCAATTTTTAGCTTTTGACACCGGTATCATAAAAATTTTATAAATTAATTATCCCTTAATTTTAAAGGCACTGATATAGCTTAAACCCAAAAAATGAAATATTAATGACTTTTAACGGGTGTTTGTATAATTATCTAATAAGTATGCATAAATAAAAAAGTCGGCCCTAAAGCCGACTTATTATTAACCGCTGCTGTTAATTGCTCAGTGCCAAGCCACCATTTAAGTTATAAACGGTTTTATACCCTAGTTGCATTAAGTTGTTAGCCGCTATTTTTGAGCGGTTTCCGCTTCGGCACAATAAAATGTATGTATTGTTTTTATTGAGCTGGCCTTCAAATACCGCATTGGCCATTCTGCTAAGAGGTATATTTAACGTGTTTGCATTGGGAGTGTTAAACAAGTGAGCTACGTTGGTAGCACCGTGTTCGTATGGTTCTCGTGTATCAATTAAATAGGTGCTATCCGTGCTAAGCATTGCTTTTGCATCTTTAAAACTCAGTTGTTGCGTATCAATTTCTGGCAGCGCGTTTACATAACCACATAACTGGGTGTTATTAACTTGTTTTAGTGCATCATATTGCTGCTTTTGCAATGCAAACTCATCAATTGAAATATCGTTATTTTTTAAAGCACTTAATAAAGGTGTTTGCTTTTGCTGTACAGCCCAGTTCATAGCAAAACACTGTTGGTAGTCGTGCCCTGAACAAATAATACTCTTATTAGTTAGCTGCTTGCTTAATGTTAAAATAGACTGCGCCATAGCTTTAGCATCGCCCCCTTTAAGCGATGTGTTGCCAAGCCCCGCAGGTAAAATTAAATCGCCACAAAAACAGTACCGCGTTTCACCCGCGCTATTTTTTAGTAAATAACTGACGCTGTCTTTGCTGTGCCCTGGTGTTGCTACTTTTTCAAGCACGTCATTTGTTAGTGTTATTGTTGCTAGGTTTATAGGCCAACCAAGCGCATCAACTTCACCCTTTACAACTCTATGAGCTAATACACTCGTTAGTAGCTGTGTTGCAGACTCTCGCTCTTGATGCTTATGAGTATTAAGTACCGCAGCCACCTTTAAGTTTTGAGTATTCGCTATTTTTTCAAATCGAGGAATTAGCTCAATAATTGGGTCGATAATAACTGCGTGCTTATCGTCGCTCACATACAACCAACTACACGCGCCCTGATGCCTAAATTGAGTTAATCCCAGTGCGCACACTTCTTGTTGTGGTGTAGTACTGTCAGACACGATTAAACAGTTTGCTTGCAGTATTTGTTTTAAAGCACGAATACGCTCACAAGCATAAGTTATATCTTGCTGCGTGGCTGCTGGGCCAAACGAGAGCCTAATTGCATTTTCGCTTTGCCATTTACTTGCGCCCATTGCATCAAGTACAAAGCTTTGCGCAGCACCTGTACTACACGCAGATCCCCCACTTACACGAATACCTGCCGCGTCAAACAAATCAATCACTTCTTTTGACGTTAAATCGTTTACAGCAAAGTTTAATGTTGTTGGCACTGAATGCTCAAAACTATGATTAAACGTTATATCGCCAAATGTATTTTTTAATGCTTCGTGTAACTCACTGCGATAGCTATTTAATGTATCTAATGATTTAAAAGTATCGTCGGTTTTATCGAGTAATAAGCTAAAAAGCTTATTTAACCCAGCAATACCTGGCAGGTTTTCGGTGCCTGATCGCATACCGCTTTCTTGCCCGCCACCGGCTATAAATGGCGTGTAAGCACTGCCACTTTTAATGTAAAGTAGGCCAATTCCTTTAGGTGCATAAAGTTTATGCCCAGAAAACGGCGCGTAATCTATCGTTGTATCGCTAAGCACAAGCGCTTGCTTACCAAGAGCTTGAACGCAATCAACCATCCACGATACATTGTTGTTACGGCTGCGAATTGTTTGCTCAATTGCTGCTAAATTTTGATACACGCCAGTTTCGTTATTAACCGCCATTGTGCAGATCATCAATGCGTTATTGATATGCTTTGCAATAAAATCTAAATCTAAAATACCGTTACTATCTACCGGAATAGCAAGCACTTGGGCGTTTATTTCAAGTACGTTATTCCAGTGTTTTAATGTATTTGGTACGGCTTTGTGCTCTGTAGCACCATATAGCAATACTGGGTTTTTAATAGTGTGTTTTTTAGCATTGATAAGCGTAGATACCACCGCTGTTTGAATACCTTCTGTAGCACCTGAGGTAAACAAAATATCGCCATTTTTAGCACCAATGACGGCGCGAGCTTTATCGCGTGTTTGCTCTAATAAGTGTTTAGCTTGAATACCACTAATATGCGGGCTAGAAGGATTACCAAAACATATTTGCATAGTATGGGACACCACATCAGCAATGCATGGCAACACTGGGGTCGTTGCATTTGCATCAAGGTAAACTTGTTTTAGTGGTTCATCGGGCAATAAAAACTCAGACATTAAAAAACGCACCTTTATTACTAAAAAATATATCTTATTACCAATAGTACATAAATTTATGGGTAATGAGTAATAACTCTTTAGCAACTTAGGTGCGTTTACTATTCTTTTTTATACTAAAAATTTGTTTGTAGCGTTACTCCGCCAGCTCTTTGGTTATTTCTTCATGTGTTGATGACCACGCATTTATTAACGCTTTTACAAGCGATGCTAATGGAATGGCAAAAAATACGCCCCAAAAACCCCACAAGCCACCAAAAAATAACACTGCAACAATTATAAATACCGGGTTTAAGTCAACCGCTTCCGAAAACAACAGCGGCACTAATACATTGCCATCGAGTGCTTGGATGATCCCGTAAATTATTAAAATGGTCCAAAACTGCGTTTCAAGGCCAAATTGAAACAATGCCACAGCGGCAACCGGGATCGTTACAAGCGCGGCACCAATAAATGGAATTAATACCGAAAAGCCAACTAGCACACCTAAAAGTGCCGCATAACGTAAATCTAAAACAGTAAACGCTATAAACGACACACCACCAACAATTAAAATTTCAAACACTTTACCGCGAATGTAGTTCATTATTTGCTGATTCATTTCATTCCAAACCTGCAAAATTAAACGCCGTTGCTGTGGTATAAGTTTAGCGGCGCTACCTGTTAGCTCTAACTTATCTTTAAGCATAAAAAACACCAGTAACGGCACAAGTACCAAATAGATAAGCCAAGCCACAACATCTTTTAACGACGTAAGCGAAAACGATAAAACCACTTGGCCAAACTCAATTATTTTGTCTTCAACGGTTGCCACAATAGCCTGTACTTGTTCAATATTAATTAAACTTGGGTATCGCTCAGGTAATGCAATTAAGTACGACTTACCTTGCTCTAGCATATGCGGGGTTTCTTGCACTAAGTTACTGGTTTGTTTCCAAAGCACTGGCCCAATAACTAAAATAAGAGTCAGCATAATGCTTATAAAAATTAGCATTACTATAACTGTAGCGCCAAAGCGCTTTACACCAAAGCGCTCTAAATGCACTACAGGCCAATCAAGTAAATAAGCAATTACCAATGCCACTAGTACCGGCACAATTAACGAACCAAAAAAGTAAAGTAAAGCAACTGAGGCTAATAATAAAAATAATAAGGTAACCGAATGAGGATCCGAGAACTTCCTTTCGTACCATGCTTTTACGTATTCAAACATGTAATGGCTCCACTAATAACAACCCACGTTGTTTATCAAAATTGTAACGGTAAGCATTTTTTTGCAAAAAACGTTCTATGTCGTTCGCACTTTCGCCTTTATTTATACTAAAAATAATGCACTGTTTTGATGACTGCGCACTTTTTAGGGCAAGTTTAAACTGCACAAATTGCTGCGGACATTTAAACTTTTTTAAATCGCGCTCTAACATAACGCCTCTACTCGCGTAGTAAATGAATAATAAGTCGCATATTGTTGGTCAATATACTTATAAAGCATGAACAGCAGTAACTTTTTCTTAAAACAATTCATGCAATAGTTTATCCTTATGAAATAGTTAGCAGTAAGGATAAGTTAATGTCTGGAACGCATAATAAAGCGCATCTACCAAGTAATCCAACACTCAAAGAGATTAATTGGTTTAAAAAACAGATTAATTGGGGGGAGCTACCGCCTTTTTATCATTTAGTTGCGTCTTCTGTTAGTGAATCAGAGGGAGTGTTAGAACACGGATTTGATAACGCAGTAAAAAACTTACTCGATAAACGTAATTGGAACTTAGACTTACTTGATGGTTACGAAGATAACTTTGGTGAAATACACACAAAACACAAACCACGCATAGCACTGCACCAAGTATTTACCGATAGAGGTTTTGAGCTGTGGGCTCAGCCTTATGCAAAAGATGTTATTGTTGATCAATACATTAAAGATAACCGTTTTATGGAATTTAGAGTGTGGGACCCACATTCAATGAAAAACCTAATAAGAATAAACCAACTCCATAAATTTATAGGTTTTTATTTTGAACGCGGTGACAAAGCCGATAAAGCACTTATTTTACATGCACATAAAGTGGTACATAAAATTATTACTTTTTTACAGCGCGAATTGAACGTTGTAAAGCTTGATGGAGTCACAATAAAAGAACTCTACCAATTGTGCGAAAAAGACAGCCGCGCAAGCAGTGACGAAATAGATATTGCCAAAATTGCCATTGGCGAACCAATAAACAAGGAATAAAATGCAGCTAAAATCAGCATTTATCACTTTATGTAGCGCCGCACTCACATTTAGCTTATTAGTGAGCGAGCCTTTAAAGGCACAAACTAACTTTACGCTTCCTGATTTAGGAACATCCGCATTACAAGCACTGCCACTTGAAAAAGAGCAAGCCATTGGCGAAGTCATGATGATGCAGATACGCGGCTCGTCGCCGGTTATAAACGACCCCGTGCTTGACGAATACCTAACAACTATTGGCCGAAAGCTAGTCGCTAATGCTAACGATGTACGTTTTCCGTTTTCGTTTTTTTGGATTAATAACTCAGAAATAAACGCCTTTGCGTTTTATGGTGGGCATGTAGGTGTGCACACAGGGTTAATAGCGCAAGCCGATAACGAAAGCCAATTTGCATCTGTACTTGGGCACGAAATTGCCCACGTAACGCAGCGCCATTTAGCACGCAGAATTCAACAACAACAAGATAATAGCGCAATGACAATTGCCGGAATGATCGCCGGTATATTAGCAACCGTTGTAGCTCCGGATGCAGGTATTGCTATTATTTCAGCAAGCCAAACGCAATCTGCGTTTAGCCAACTAACGCATAGCCGCTCGGCAGAGCAAGAAGCCGACCGTATTGGCATGCAAACACTTAACAACGCAGGCTTTGATGCACGCGCATCAAGTGAATTTTTAACAAAGCTCGCCGCACAAATTCGTTACAAATATAAGCCACCTGCATTTTTGCTGACTCACCCGTTACCTGAAAGCCGTGTATCAGATGTGCGTTTACGCGCCGAGCAATACCCTAAGCGCCATATAAACCCAAGCCTTGAGTTTAATTTAGCCAAAAGCCGCGTGCTTGCACGCTACGATAACAAACCAGAAAAAGCTGAAGACTTATTTAGAAAACTACTACGCGAAAATAACTACAGCAATACAGCCCTGAAGTACGGTTTAGCCATAAGTTTACTCGATCAAGATAAGTTAGACGAAGCGGCGCCAATCCTTGATGAGTTATTAAAAAACGATCCTAAAAATTTATTTTATATCGACACCCATACAGATTTATTAATAGCGCAAAAAAAGGCCGATGAAGCCGTTAAGTTTTTAGCCGATTTAAATCAATACCGCCCTAATAACCAAGTTATTACGCTTAACTATGCAAATGCAGCACTTGAAGCTGAGCAATATGAGCTTGCCGAAAACACACTTAAAAGCTTTTTACTAGAAAAGCCAAACCATAACTTAGGTAAACAATTACTTGCTGATGCGTATAAAAAGCAAGACAAACTTGCTGCCTACCACGAAGCAAACGCCGATGTACTATCGCAATATGGCGCATATATTAAAGCCGCAGACGAAGTACAAAAAACACTTAACTTTGTGGAGCCTACAGAACTTGTTAAGCAACAACGCTTAAAAGCACTACTTACCCAATACCGACGTTTACAAAAAGAGCTTGCAAGACTTTAAGTCTGCAAGCGCTTGCCCTAAAATAGAGGCAATTCACACTTTGGATACATTTTATGTCTGTTACTATTTATCATAACCCGCGTTGTTCTAAATCACGCGAAACGCTAGCCCTATTACAAAATAACAATGTAGAGCCAAGTATTGTCGAGTATTTAAAAACACCTCTTTCGCATGAGCAAATTACAACGCTTGTAAGCCAGCTTGGTTTTGATTCAGTTCGCCAGCTTATGCGCACTAAAGAAGACGCTTACAAAGCGCTTAACTTAAAAGATGAAAACAGCGAGCAAGCTTTAACCGACGCCATGGTACAAAATCCAAAGCTAATTGAACGCCCTATTGTGGTTAATAACAATAAAGCAGCTATTGGTCGCCCACCAGAAAACGTACTAAGCGTTTTATAATGAGCGAAACCATTGTGGTGCTTTACCACTCAAGCCATGGCTCTGTAGAGGCTATGGCTCACGAAATAGCTGAGTCCATTGAGCAACAAGGCGCAACGGCCTTACTGCGTACATTTGTAGCTAAAAATCCGCACGACATTGTTATTTCAAAAGATGAGCTGATAAATTGTGATGGCCTTGCCTTTGGCACGCCCACACGATTTGGCATGATGGCCTCTCAGGCTAAAAGCTTTTGGGAAACCACCAGCGACTTGTGGCTAAAAGGGCAATTAATAGATAAGCCAGCTTGTGTGTTTTCGTCATCAAGCAGTATGCATGGCGGCAATGAAGCCACATTACTTAATTTATCTTTACCACTTTTACACCACGGTATGATGCTACTTGGCGTACCATACGATGTACCTGAGTTACTTGCCACGCAAACGGGTGGCACACCTTATGGCGCAAGCCATGTTGCAGGTAGTAGTAATTCAAATACGCTAAGTAAAGACGAAATTAAAATATGCCAAAGCGTTGGTAAACGCCTTACTCACATTGCGAGAAAACTTAAATGAATACCGCTGACAACCCAGCTAAAAAGCCTATTACTATAAAATTTCAGCGCGCCGCACTCTTTGGTTATGTAGGTTTGCTAATTTTAATTCCATTGTGGATGTATTTTGTACCACCTTTAAATGGTAATGCGAGCTTAGTGTCAATCTTTGTGCCCATTATTCCTTTATTACTGCCGTTAAGAGGCATAATTCAAGACAACACCTACACCTATGCGTGGGCTAACTTTATTGTAATGCTTTACTTTATTCACGGGTTAACCATGCTTTGGGCTGCGCCTAATGAGCTTATATGGGTATTGTTAGAACTGATATTTGCATCTTCTATGTTTATTGGTTGTACGTATTATGCAAGGCATCGCGGACAAGAACAGGGGTTAAAAATTCGCAAGCTTAAAGAAGAGCTTGCTGAAGAAAAAGCCGCAAACGAGCACGGTAAATAACGCACAAATATCAATCAAGCACCATAAATTAAAAAACGCGCTTAAATTACTTTAAGCGCGTTTTTTATTAACTTTTTAAAAGTGACTAAACCAAATCACTCAAGGCCGCTAGTGCCACTATACTCGCAAGCCCAATTTGAGCCACTAAGCTTAATAACGAAAACCCCCTGAGTACAAACAAACCCCACGGGTGCTTAATATGCGGGTATAACGCGCAGCGTTTTAAACTGGCCGCAAAGAAAAAACAAATCACGGCTATCATGGTTAAACCAAGCGTTAATTCACTTTTAATTGTAATTGTTTCATCAAAAAAGAAGAACAACTGTAATGGAAATAACAACGTAACCACAGCGTGCAACACGTGAACTTTTTTAATTCGGTCAAACTGCCCTTCTGGGGAAAGCTCTTTAATACCAAAATCGCGCTCTAAGCATTTAACTAAGTTATTAGCTTTAATACTTACCGCGAGCCTGTAGCAGCTTAAGCCTTCTTTATTACGAGCTCTAAAATCGTATCCGGCTTTAATTAATAGCACCATCAACGACTCATTTTTAGCGAGTACAGCGTAATGTAATGCTGTGTTTCCTAAGTTATCGACTGCTTTTTTATCTTGCTTTGCGAGTAAGGTTTCTACTACGTTTACAAAACCTTTTTCAGCTGCCCACATAAAAGCCGTTTTATTGTTTTCATCAGCCAGCACACCAGTTGCGCCTTGCTCAATAAAGCGCATAGCCATAGTTTGTTTAGCTGTTTTTTTACGTAAATGAGTAAGTAAGGCTTTTTCAAGCAGCACAACCGAGTCAACATCCGGCGATACTTGAGTTAGTAAGGTAAAGTAGTCTTTCCCAGATGCTACCTTCTCGCTGGCAAGCTCAGAAAGCTTATCTAAATCAGCAATTGATTCTGGAATAAAAGCACTTAAGCGCTCTCTAAAATCAACTTCCTTCCAAAGTGCTAAAGCATCCTCTGCAGAGAGTTTACTTTTATTATTTAACGCATGCTCAATGAGCGTAAAGTAGCGTTTGCTAAATAATAAATCAACTAAGGATAACGGTGTTTTGATGGTGCTTTGCGCGGCAACACTTGCATATTTTTCGAGGCGCTGACATAGCATAAGCACTAAGCTTTCTGGGGTGTATTCATTATCGTAATAATGGCTTTTAACCGCACCAATATAAGCTTGAGCGTCTTCATCATATTCGCAAATATGTTGAAAATAACATTCTTCAAATGGTTCTAGCGGAGTTAACCATGCTAAATAATAAATAGGCGGCAACACGGTGGTGCATACACCATCATCTTCATTTGTAGAACGACAAGCAGGCCAAGCTTCCAAAGCATCTAAAATAAAGGCACCGTTTTGTTCTACAAGTCCTTTAATAAGTAATGGGCATTCCTTTGGCCAAATCAGTACATTTTCCATTAAAACAACACAACTCCAGTGTGGCTTGGGGGTGGTAAGTTATATCAGTTTTTAGCTGACACCACGCTTAATCAAAGTGTCGATATTCTAGCACACCTTTATTTAGCTGCGAGCCTAAAGTTGCTCAATAACATCAATCCTTTACTTGCATATATAAAAACGGCCAACTACATAAGTAATTGGCCGTTTTTGAGGTTGGAGTTGGGCTTAATCAGAGCCAGACACACATTTTATTTGCTTTTTAATTCGCTAATAACTTGCTCCAAACCTACTTCAGAAATACGTTGGATAATCTCTTTTTGTTTAGCACTTAATAACGAGATACCTTCGGCTACAATATCGTAAACTTTCCACTCGTTATTTTTACCTAAACGAAGCTTAAAACTTAAATCGATAGTTGGCGCATTTGGTTCAATAATTTGTGTATTTACCGTAGCATATTCAGAATCGCTTTTAGCATTGTTATGCTCAAATACAACCTGTTGGCCTGTGTATTTCATTAATGCACCAGCGTAAGTGCCTGTTAAATAATGCTCCACTGCATCAATAAAGCGCACTGCTTGTTCGCGCTCTATACCTTTAATGTGCTTTCCAAGTAATTTAAACGACACAAATTTAACATCAATATGCGGCATTAAACGCGTTTCAACAATTTTCGACATTGCTGCCTTGCTTGCATTACCTTGCGAGTTTACTTTACCAATATCTGCAAATAATGAATTAGCAACAGATTCAAGGAGTCGATCAGGTGCTTCTTGTTGCTGTGCAAAAACCGAACTGCTTATAAATGCAGTAGCAATAAGTAAAAGTTTAATTAGTTTCATGAGTGTTATGTCTGTGTGATTAAGATGACTGTAATTTACGTGATCTACCCCAGTATAAAAAGCATTAAATAGGCAACTTATTAATGCCTAATCAGCACCAATAGAGTAAAGCATTTAAATTCAGTATGTTAACTCATACTGGTTAACAGCCCATAAACAACCGGCATTTTGTCCTCATTGTAATTGTTAACAGGTCGCCCTTATCATTTATTTAATATTTTCAAACAGACAAACATTTGGCACCTATGAAAACGTCACTTAAAACATTTTTTATCTCTTTTGTATTAGTAATATCACTCTTTGGGAAGTCTGCTTTTGCACAATCAGATCATGGTTATGCTGTTGATTTTCTTAAAGGCGAAGGGAACGTTAACGGCGTTAAGCTGGCTTATCAGTATCATGCCCCTGGTATGCAAAACCTAATTGGTGACGCACGCTTTTATTTTGAAACCAGTGTAAACATATGGGAATACCGTCACGGCGATAAAACACAATCTAATGTTGTGTTGGCTATGTCGCCAGTGCTCCAGTTTCCGGCGTTTAGCTTTAACAACACCCCGTTTTATGTGGAGGCAGGTATTGGTGTATCACTTATTGATGAAACTAAATTTGCGGGTAAAAACATTAGCACCCATTACCAGTTTGAAGACCGTATAGGGCTTGGCGCCGACTTTGGTGAAACCAATGTAGCACTGAGAGTTATTCACTATTCAAATGCCGGTTTTAAAGAGCCAAATCCAGGCCTTAACTTTTTAACGTTTTCGGTAGCTAAGCGCTTTTAAGGCTCAAATTGATATGAGTATTTAGATAGTGCTACATCTAAAATTAATATCAATAAGTAATAAATACAAAAAAAGCCCTGAATAATCAGGGCTTTTCAATATTAAAATTTATATTGCGGTATTAACCTACTAACCAGTGCGCCATAAGGGCAATAACAGGCAGCGTAATAAGCGTTCGTAAAATAAATATAACGAACAGCTCAAAAATATTTACCGGTATTTTACTACCTAAAATAAGCGCACCTACCTCAGACATATAAATAAGCTGAGTGACACTCATAGCAGCAATAATAAAGCGCGTTACGTCGCTTTCAATTGTACCAGCCGCCAATATTGACGGAATAAACATATCAGCAAAGCCAACCATAATAGTTTGCGAGGCAGCAGCGGCTTCGGGTACTTGTAGTAGCTCTAAAAATGGCACAAACGGCATACCAAGGTACTGAAATATTGGCGTATGCTCAGCAATAATTAACGCAAATGTACCTACAGCCATAACCACAGGTAACACACCAAACACCATATCAAGTGCGTTATGTACGCCCTCTTTAATTGTGCCTTTAACGCCTGTTGAGTTATCTGCTTTAGCAAGTGCTACATCAAGTGAATGGCCAAATAAGGTTTTATTACCAGGAATTGTTTCTGCATCTCGGTCGGGCTCACTGCCATCAATAAGTACATCTTTTTTAAAGCGCAGTGGCGGTAAACGAGGCACAATAATAGCGGCAACTATACCCGCTAAACACACAGTGGCGTAAAACGGCGCAAATAAGTACTCAAGCTTTACTTGCCCAAGCACCACTAAACTAAACGTAATTGATACCGCTGAAAACGTAGTACCAATAATTGCAGCTTCACGTTGTGTGTAGTGTTTTTGATCGTACTGCCTAGCCGTCATCAAAATACCCACACTGCCATCACCTAACCACGAAGCGGTACAGTCAACAGCACTTCTACCTGGCACACCAAATACAGGGCGCATCACTTTAGTCATCAAGGTGCCGGCAAGCTCTAACAAGCCAAAATTAATTAATAGCGGTAATAATAAACCCGCTAAGATAAACACCGAAAACAACACAGGGAGTAAATCATTTAATACCAGCGCACCAGTATTAGCAGAAGTAATCATTTCGCTACCCACACTTAAGTGAGTCATTAAAACAAATGCCATACCAAATAAGCGCACAACTAGCCAGGTCCAGCTCACATCAAACAAATGTTTTAACAAAGGCGAGTTACAAATAGCTGCGGGTTTAAACGCTTTGGTAATTACAGAAATAACCCCTGTAATACAAATAATTAAGGCAATAATAGCTTGAGCAGAACCAAACATCATGGTTTGTAAAGCTTTAGCCATAACGGCAATAGGAATGGTCATTCCCTGAGAGGTAGAAATCGGTGTCATAAATAAAAACACACCAATTAACGACGGTACTAAAAAAGTAAACCAAGTGCGCCACGTGTAATGTGAACGATGAGGTAACTGAGACATATTTTTTAACCTATAAAAACTACAAAAAGAGCTTAGCGCTCTTTTTGTAGTAAAAATTTATTATTATTTAAATTTTAATGCCGCGCTGAATGAGTGCTGCTTCTAATGCTTGTTGTAAACCATTCATAGTACCTGGCTCAAGCGTTTCACCTTTGTCATCCATCCACGTTAAGCTAGTACCGCCTTCTTTAGTTTTGCTAACTAAAATTTGGTACTGACCTTCATCTATAGGTAACTGAGCAACTTCGTCGCCCCAAATAGAATCCCATACACTGCTTTCTGGCGCTTTATAATCGGCTGTAATTAAACCTGTATCTTGGTTAATTTCAACAATTGTGAACGATAGGCGCTCTAAAAACCCTGAGAATCTGTCAAATACAGCGTCGTACGATTGCTCAGTAACAAGTGCTGCATTGCCTTTATTATCAAAGCCCATTTCTAGTGAAATAATACCTTGGCGTTTACGCATATCAACTTCAAGTTGGCGATAACGGTAGTCAAACTCGCTCACTACTTGGTTAAGTGCACGCACTTCTAACTGCTGTTTTAATAAATCAGTTAAAGTGTGATCGCCTTTAAAATCTATAAGCTCTACACGCAAAGAGGCAGTACGTTGGTGCGATTTTTCTTCAATAGTAAATCTGAATTTTTCTAAATCATCATTTACTTCATCGCCCCACCACCAAAAGCTCTCTTCGGTTTTTATAATTGAGTACCAATCGGTTTCAATTGTACCTAGTAGTTTGTCTTCTTTAGTAGCTGCTGCGTTGTTCTCAGCAAGTACTGATTTAATTGTATCCCAAAGAAATTCGTCTAAATCAACAATGCCGTCGTTTTTATCAAAGTAAATACGTGCTTTTTTATCACCTTCTTCAACCCAGCTACCTTTAGCGATAGTAAGCACTTGTGCTGGTGGACGATAATTTGTTGCTTCTGGATTGTTGTCGTATTGACCTACATCCATTTTATAAACAGGGTCTTGAGCTGGTTGAGATAACGACTCAGGTGCTTTTACTGGCTCATGAGTACGGTAATTACGCTCATTATGTGCTTCATTAATAAATACACTACACCCTGATAAACTTACCAATACACTTACTGCAAGTGCTTTTGGGATCCAATACTGCACAGATATTTCTCCTTAGCATACCCTTTAATTGTTTTAACAAGTATATGAGTGGGTGATGCTGATTTGGTTCAGTGTAAAATCAATATTAACTTTACATTTATTATTTGGCTGCCTAATTGCAATAAAGTTCAGCACTTTGAATTAGAAAAAATCTAAGCGCAATTAAGCAAATTTTAGCTATGGTACTTTCCCATGCCAGTAAAAACAAGAAACACCGCACTTTAAAAGCGCTTAATTAGCCCGCATTGTAGTTTAGAGCACTTTTTGTGTTAAACTTCGCCGCCGTGCAACGTATTGTATGTGCATCGGGCTATATCAACTCGGTTGTTATATTTCAAAAAACGTAGGTATTAAACTTCATGACTGCATTTTCAAATCATCAAATTGTTTTAACTGCTATTGGCGAAGATAGGCCGGGAATTGTAAGTGAACTTACGCAACTTGTAAGTGATTGTCATTGCAACATAGTAGATAGCCGAATAGCCATTTTAGGCAGCGAGTTTACCTTTACCATGCTGCTAAGTGGCGACATGTCGGCCATTAGCCGCATAGAGCACACCTTGCCAACTAAAGGCATGGTGCTGGGCCTACTGACCATGATGAAGCGCAGTACAACTCGCCACACCGAAAGTGAATTTTGCGCCGGTTACACGCTCGAATACACAGGGATAGACACCCCTGGCACATTGAGTAAAGTAACGCGCTACTTTGCCGACAATAACATTAGCATTTGCTCTTTAAAGTCAGATACATATGATGAAGAAGTCGATACTAAAATGCGCTGTGAAATTGAATTTAATATTCCGGTTGATGTAGATATTGACCAATTTAAAATTAGTTTTGAAAACCTTTCTCACACACTTAACGTAGATTATATTTTTAAACGTATTCGCTAAGGAGCAAAGCATGAACAAAATTAGCCCACTACAAGCCGGTGATACCGCGCCCGCTTTTAGCCTACAAAACCAAAACGACGAAACAGTCACATTAAGCGAGCTGTTAAAAGAGCAACAGGTACTTGTGTACTTTTACCCTAAAGCATCAACACCGGGTTGTACGGTTCAAGCCGAAAACTTACGTGACCAACAAGCAGAGCTTGCTAAATTTAACACCCGCGTTGTAGGTATTAGCCCAGATCCAATTAAGCGCCTTAAAAACTTTGAAACTAAAAAAGAGCTTAACTTTGATTTATTAGCCGATGAAGACCACGCCATTGCAGAAGCATTTGGCGTATGGGGCTACAAAAAATTTATGGGTAAAGAATACGATGGTATTCACCGCCTTACATTTTTAGTAGGCCAAGACGGTAAAATTAAACACTTATTTGATAAGTTTAAAACCAAAGATCACCATCAAGTAGTGTTAGATTACTTAGCGGCAGAATGAGTAAGCTGTAAGCTGTAAGCTGTAAGCTGTAAGCTGTAAGCTGTAAGCTGTAAGCTGTAAGCTGTAAGCTGTAAAAATATACAAAAAGCGTTGCTCTAGGGCAACGTTTTTTTGTGTTAACTGCTATATACTTTGTTTAAGTAAAGTATGCTCAAGGTATGAATAGGCAGTCAATAGTTTTGATGTATGAAGTCAAGATTTGACCCCTTTGGGTTTCTCGTAACACTCAACCCAATCTTATATCTACGTAATATAACTTAACGCCGAGCAGCTTATCGCTTACAGCTAACCACTTACAGCTGCTCTTGCGCTTTAGCTAATCCCTAAATACTTATGTACTTGTATTGATAGGCGCCAGTTTTTGGCAATACAGGTGTCGATTGCGAGTTTAGTTGCTGATACTTTTTGGCTTATTGGCTGTAAATAAACAAGCTTAGGATTAACACCTGTTTTAGCAAATAACGCTTCTAACTCTTCTACGTGCTTTTGCATTGCTACTGGGTGTTTAATTTCGTTTGCGCGCTTCATGGCGCTGGTAAGTACTTCGTAACCACCGCGCATGTTTATTTTAGGCGATACAGTAACCCATGTTTGCTCAGGGGCGAGTATTTCAAACGTGCCGCTGGTTTCTATTTGCGTAGTAAAGCCTTGTTCATGTAATAGGTTACATACTGGGTTTAAATCGAACATGCATGGCTCGCCGCCAGTAATTACAACATGCTTTGCGGTATAACCACGTGATTTAAATAGCTCAAGTACTTGCTCTGCGCTGGCATCGGCCCAGTGATCTGAGTCGGCTTTTTTTTCTACGGTTTCATCAAGTGATACTTTATATACGTTGTCTACATCCCAGGTTTGTTTGGTATCACACCACGAGCAACCTACAGGGCAGCCTTGCAGGCGCAAAAATATTGAGGGTGTGCCAGTAAAACTTGCTTCACCTTGGATGGTTTCAAACACTTCATTAATTTTGTACAAAAGAGATCTCACTTACTACCTAGTAGCCAAATTGCTACTATTAAAGACGAAAAAGCGCTGTGCAAAAATTGTTATTTAAGCTGCGGCCGTGTAGTATATCGCGCCCTGATATAAACCTCTATTAAAACTAAGAGCAAAACAGATATGACGCAAAAAGTAGTTGTTATTTATTCCGGCGGTATGGACTCATTTACCGTATTAAATAAAGCCCTGCAACAAGGCCATGATGTATATGCCCTCTCATTTGACTATGGTCAGCGTCATGTAAAAGAGCTTAAAGTGGCTGCGCAAGTATGTGAAAAGCTTAATGTTCCGCATAAAATTGTGGATATTTCGGCAATTAACCAACTTATTGGTGGCTCATCATTAACTGATGATATTGAAGTACCTGAAGGCCATTACGAAGAAGAGAGCATGAAGAGCACGATTGTGCCAAATCGTAATATGATTTTGCTCTCGCTTGCAGTTGGTTACGCAGTATCACTTAAAGCAAGCCAAGTTTATTACGGTGCTCATTCTGGGGATCATGCTATTTACCCCGATTGCCGTCCTGAATTTGTGCAAAAAATGGATGATGTATGTCGTATTGCAAACTACGATGCAGTAGAAATTTTTAGCCCGTATTTAAATAATACCAAAATTGATATTTTAACCGATGGTATAAAAATGGGCTTAGACTACAGCCAAACATGGACCTGTTATAACGGCCGTGAAAAAGCCTGTGGTAAATGTGGCGCTTGCCAAGAACGTTTAGAAGCATTTAAGCTTAATAACGTTACTGACCCGTTAGAATACGAATAACGCTAATTTATTAACACTTTAGCGCTAAACGCAAAAAGGCTATCACCACGATAGCCTTTTTTGTAATTGCTAAAAGTTAAAGCCAGCGTTTTACTTTATTTTTATACTCTGTAAATTCTTCACCAAATAATTTAGTAAGCGCTCGCTCCTCTGGAATTATCTGAAAAAGCGTTAAATACACAATAAAGCCAATAATACATAAAAGCGCCCACAGCGAACTCAGCCATATACCCCACCCTGCTAAAATAAACGCAAAGCCAACATACATAGGGTTGCGTGAAATTTTATAAATACCACTGGTTACGAGTTTTGATGCCTGCTCAGGCTTATTGGGGTTTACCGTAGTGCGCGCAAGTTTAAAACTCACCACCCCTGCAATACAAAAAACACAGCCAATGATTACCAAGCTTGCCGCTAAATAGGTAATAAACGCTGTAAAATCAATAACACTGTAATGCGCGATTAAAGCCATAATGCCTGCAAAAAATAGCACAACAATAACCGGAGGGATTTTATTATTTAACATAGCAACTCACTGTATTATTTAAAATATGTTTATTATATGGTGACAAGGGCGTGTTGTTCTTTGGTGATTGAATTTGCAGCCGTATGTTTGGTTTTTAGGCTAGGCAGAGCCTGTGTAGTGTGGTTATCCCCCATAAATAGGCGATAACGCAGCATAAAGACCAAACATGCGCTGCACTTTGGGTTCTTTCTAGGGACGATTAACTCTTTGTTTCTCGGTTTTTACTTATTCTTACATGGATGTAAGCCAGTAGGGTAACGCAGGAGCAGTTACCGAGCCCACTAGGTTACAAACCTCGCGCCGCGATTTAATCGCCCCTAGATTGAACAAATTTCAATCCACAAAGATTAACACGCCCTAGCTATTAAACAATATCCTAAGTGTATAAATGATGAACATGTTCAAACCTTATCTTAAGTAAAGTATACAAATTAAGTTACAATTGTCAGCTTTATCAAGAGCACTTAAAGGTTATACTTTAACCATAAACAAATAATAAAATGATAAATAATAAGGAATGAGGTTATGTCTGGAACTACGATGATTGTACTTATTGTGCTAATTTCAGTTGGCTCAGGAGTACTTTATGATATGTATAAAAAGCACCTTGAGTTTAAGCATAAAATGCAAAACAACAATAGTGATGCCCATAAACAATTAGCTGAAACAAACGCACAAGTGCTTGCATTAAAAGAGCGTGTACAAACACTTGAGGCTATTGTTACTGATTCAAGCTTTAATGTTAAAGATGAAATTAATAAACTTTAGTTGTTATAAGTAATTTGGATACAAATGTGCGTTTTCTGGCTGCTTTATTCCGTGAGCAGCTAAAAACCCATCTATAGCTTGCCCGCAGCCTTGTGGCGCACGAGAGCTGTCTATTTCAAAGTTTAATTGATTAGCATGTTGCTTACCCATCGAACACAGTGCAACGGTCTTTGGCGAGCGCATAGCAATACTAAGCTCCCCTATTTGCTCAACATTTACATGTTTGCTAAATCGTGCGAATCCTTTGTACTTAAATTGCTCGTTTACGTATTCATTGCTTGTCGCAACAAGGGCTGCAATAAACCCATGTAAAAAGCTATTACTTGATGAGTTAGGCGTTAAAAACGAAATCGTTTTATTATTAAATTCGCTTAATTGGCAGTCGTTACATAACAGTTCAACGGTGTATAAGTGTTGCTCAGCTATTTGCTGATGGCTTTGTAATGTAACGTTTGCACCTGCGAACACAATACGTTTTAGTAACTCATTAACTGATGTTTGTACACAGCTACCTTTTACAAGCTCTGGATTTTGCGCCATAACAGGTAAGTCGTGATGATTATTAAAAGGTGTACTCGTTGCATCGTGTTGCGTTAACTGAAAAAGCTCTCTTACTTCGTGCTCACGGGCTATTTTTAGCGCTAGAAAAGCAGTTTGTATTAGCTCAGAAGTAGGTAAGTTTTCTTCAACAAGCCATCGCCTACCAAATAATAGTTTTTTAGATTTACTATCACCTGGGTAGCTACTTGTTTTGTAGTTGTCGGGGCTGAGTACTGCCACTTGTAGATAAATTTGTTCATCTTTTTGTGCAGCAAGCACTCTAAAGTGAGCCGAAAAATCAATGCTTTCCAGTACTTCATTAACGCTTTTAAGCGTATGCTTGTAGCGTAAAAAATGCTGGGGTACTACCCAGTTACTATTAGCTAATTGCACTAATGGAGCATATGAAATAGGTTGCTCGTAACTGTGTTGCCATTTTTGCTCATCACTGAGTAAGTGATTAATGTGACTCTTTTTATCTGACATAAATAAACCAAATAAACTCGCGCATTGCGATATAAACTATGAACATATTACGTCGTCAATGTCGTAATTAGATCACATGTACGCCTCACTTTAAGGCTTTTTTAACTATCACCGAGTCCTTGATAGTCCGTTATAACTTTTTGATAATAAACCGCATCTTTATTGAGCATTTTATTATAATGATTTATTAGCTGCTGCTTATACGCTTTGTGCTGTGCATGATTAAGATTCCACATACTTTGCCCTGTATTGCTAATTTCATTTTGGCTGTTAAAGCTAACCTCAATGACCTCATAAAAGCGCTTATTATCGTAAACTATTTGCTCACTTATAAGGCCTAAGCCGAGTGTTTTTAAACCTATTCGCAATTTATAAGTATGATGTACAGGGCATAAAATAAAGCGCACATGCTCAAGGTTATCTAACGCATTATTAGCAATAATTTGCTGCATTAAACTTAACAACAACTCACCGCCAATACCTGCTATTACAACTACTTGGCTTTTATTTTTGGCAATTTCAATTTTGCCTACATCCTGACATAAGACCTGCCACTGCGGTTTTTTATCACAGGTTTTTTGTAATTTATTAATAGATGATAATTGCGCACTTAAGACGTCCATTAAAGTGGCGACTATATCAACAAATATGACTTGATTTGCAGCTGCACGTTTTAATAATGCCATGCCTAAATAACCATGATCGCAGCAGCAATCCCAAATAATATCGTGATGCTGCGAAATTAGTGTATCAATGGCGGTTAGGCGTTTACTGAGCTTCATTTAATCGTTTAATTGTGACGTTTTGTATATCAGTGCTTTTAAGCTTTTATTGCTATCAACTTCAATAAAACGCGCCGTTGGAGCAAGGCGCTCTACAAATTCTATTGCGCCTTGAGTGTGCTCGTTTATTAATGCTTTAAAGTCTTCTTCGCTAAGCTCTGGGCTATTAGCGCACAATAAAAGTTGAGTTGTATCGCAAAGTAGCTCAGGTAATCTGCGCAATACTTTTTGATAATCTTTGGTAAGAATAAAGCTGCCTTTTTGAAAGCTTGGCGGATCAACAATAATTAAATCAAACGGGGCTGCTTTTTTTAATTTACCAAAAGATTTTAAAATATCATGAGGTAAAAAACTAACGCCGCGCTCAAAACCATTTAACTGATGGTTTTGCTTACCGACTTTAAGTACTCCTTTGCTCATATCCATGTTCATCACATGGTCTGCCCCGCCTTGCATAGCTGCAAGCGAAAACCCGCAGGTATACGAAAACAAATTAAGTACTTTTGCATGCTTGCTATTAGCAGCAACGAACTCACGGCCGCTTCGCATATCAGGAAATATCCCGGTATTTTGACGGCTTTGCAAATCAACTAAAAACTTAATGCCGTTTTCACTTACAACATGCTGATTAGGCAATTGCCCATAAACCACCGTATTTTGGCTTTGCACGCCAGCACGCTGTTGATATACAAGCGATGTAATAAGTTCAGGTTGATGCTGCTGTGCCCACTGCCAAAGTGTATTGGTGAGCTGGTTTAATGTGGCTTCGTCTATTTCGTCGTACGATACTAAAAATAAACTAGGCGGGTAAAAGTCTAAATTAATATGGCTCAACGCTTCTACGCTGTGACCTCGCCCGTGAAAAACACGACACAGTTCATTATTTACAATAGGCGCATCTTCAAGCGCCGTGATAAGGGGAGTAAAGTTTGCTGTCATTTTTAATTAATCAACTGTTGTTGTAGTTCGTGTATTTCATCGCGAACAGAGCCCGCTTTTTCAAATTCTAAATCGCTTGCGTAGGCATGCATTTTGGTTTCAAGCTGCTTAATTTGCACGGCAATTTCTTTCGCGCTAAGTACCTTTTTAGACTCTTTACGAATAAGTTTAAGGTTATCTTTAGGCGCGGCTTCTTCGCCAACATCCATAATATCGGTGATTTTTTTAATAAGTGCTTGTGGCTCAATTCCGTGCTCAATATTGTAAGCGTGTTGTATTTCGCGTCTACGCTGCGTTTCTTCAATCGCTTTGGCCATTGATTTAGTCACTTTATCGCCATATAAAATAGCACGTCCATCTAGGTGACGTGCAGCACGGCCAATAGTTTGTATAAGTGAGCGTGCTGAACGTAAAAAGCCTTCTTTATCTGCATCAAGTATGGCAACTAAGGCCACTTCTGGCATATCTAGGCCTTCTCGTAATAAGTTAATGCCTACTAACACATCAAACACACCCGCTCGTAAGTCGCGTATTATTTCTACGCGCTCAACGGTGTCTATGTCTGAGTGAAGGTAACGTACTTTTACGTTATGCTCGCTTAAATAGTCGGTTAAATCCTCAGACATACGTTTAGTAAGTGTTGTTACCAGTACGCGCTCGCCTTTTTCTACACTTTTGTATATTTCTGAGAGTAAATCATCAACCTGATCGCCTACAGGGCGTACTTCTATTAAGGGGTCTAGTAATCCAGTTGGACGAATAACTTGCTCTGCCACTTCGCCTGCGCTGCGCTCAAGTTCAAAATCGCCAGGCGTTGCCGATACATAAATAGTTTGCGGCGCTATGGCTTCAAATTCTTCAAACCGAAGTGGGCGGTTATCCATAGCCGATGGCATTCTAAAGCCATATTCAACGAGGTTTTCTTTACGGCTTCTATCGCCTTTATACATAGCTCCAATTTGCGATACGGTAACGTGTGATTCATCAATAATCATTAATGCATCATCAGGCAGGTAATCAAGTAGTGTTGGCGGCGGATCGCCCGGTGTGCGCCCTGACAAGTAGCGGCTGTAGTTTTCTATGCCTGAGCAATAACCAAGTTCGGTCATCATTTCTATATCGTATTGGGTGCGCTGCGCTACGCGCTGCTCTTCCACTAATTTATTTACACTAAGTAACTGCGCTCGACGCTCTTTTAGCTCTTCTTTTATTTTTTCTATGGCGCCAAGAATTTTGTCACGCGGGGTGACGTAGTGTGTTTTAGGGTAAATAGTGGCGCGTACTATGTGTTTTTCAATTGCACCAGTGAGGGGATCAAAAATACTTAGACGTTCTATTTCGTCATCAAACATTTCTACGCGTACAGCAAATGTGTCTGATTCAGCGGGAAATATATCAACCACTTCACCGCGCACGCGATACGTACCACGGCCAAAGTCTATATCGTTACGGGTATACTGAATTTCAGCAAGGCGGCGGAGCATGTCGCGTTGGTCTACTTTTTCGCCCACTTTTAAAAGCAGCATCATTTTCATGTACGACTGCGGATCGCCCAAGCCATAAATAGCCGAAACTGATGCAACAATAATAGTATCGCGTCGTTCAAGCAGTGCTTTAGTAGCACTTAAACGCATTTGCTCTATGTGCTCATTGATTGATGCATCTTTTTCTATAAACGTATCACTAGAAACAACATACGCCTCTGGCTGATAATAATCGTAATACGATACAAAGTACTCAACCGCGTTATTAGGAAAAAACTCTTTCATTTCTCCGTACAGCTGCGCAGCCAGTGTTTTGTTATGTGCCATTATTATTGTTGGGCGATTTAAATCGCTAATAATATTGGCCATAGTAAACGTTTTACCAGTACCTGTTGCGCCTAGAAGTGTTTGATGCGCAAGCCCTGCTTCTAAACCTTCTTCAAGTTGTTTAATAGCCGTAGGTTGATCACCTGCAGGCTTAAACTGTGATACTAGTTGAAAATGATCGCTCAATTGTTGCACTCCTGTAACGATTTGCCGCTCAGCGTTTCTAGCTCTTTCTTAAACCATTTATACGCGACCATTGCGGTAAATAAATTACCTAATGCAGCGCCAATAAATAACCCAAATAAACCGGCTATTTCGTTGCCTACATAAGCAAATGGTACATAAAATATAAATAAACGAATGACACTTAGTACCAACGCATTCATTGGCTTGTGTAATGCATTAAACGATGAATTAGATAATATGATCACCCCTTGTAAGCCATAACTTAGCGGGATTGTATAAATAAATAGTTTAATTACATCTATAACGGCTTGTTCTTTACCAAATAACTGACTTATAACGCCTGAAAATACAATTAATAGTACGTAAATTGCAAACTGCCATAGCATCACAAATTTTAATGTGCCTGTGTAGGCTTCTTTAACGCGGCACAATTTGCCCGCTCCAAAGTTTTGACTTACAAAAGGCGGTAATGTCATAGATAGCGCAAGCACCAATATACTCGCGATAGATTCTATTCTGCTCCCTACTCCAAATGCTGCAACAGCTTCTGGTCCGTGGTGCGCAACCATAGCGGTCATTACGGCCATTGCAACGGGTGTTAGCATGTTTGCACCTGCAGCAGGTAAGCCAATTTTTAATATTTTACGAATTGCGCCTATAACCGTTTGCTTGCCCGCTTTGAGGCTCAACAAACGCTTTTTAAACATTAATATATACAAGATAATAACCACTGCAACGGCCCATGCAATGACACTTGCAATGGCCGCGCCTTCAATACCCATGGCCGGAATAGGCCCAAAACCAAATATAAGTATGGGGTCAAGTACCGCATTTATAAGCCCTGCTCCACCCATTACAATACTCGGTGTTTTTGTATCTCCACTGGCACGTAACACTGAGTTGCCAATCATTGGGGTTATTAAAAACACACTGCCTATAAACCATATGTTCATGTATTCGTGAATAAGCGGAAGTACCTGCGAGCCTGCGCCTAGCAAAGTAAATATAGGGTCAATTAATGTATAACCAATAAACGAGAGCACAATAACCAGTACAACGCCTACCATTAAAGACACACTGGCATCAAAACGCGCTTCGTCAATTTTGTTACTACCCAGTGCTTTTGCTATTACAGCCGACGTACCAATACCTAAGCCTATCGCTAAACTTATTACGGTAAAAGTAACAGGAAAGGTAAAACTTACTGCCGCAAGTGGCTCGGTGCCTAATAAGCTAATGAAAAAAGTATCTACAATATTAAACATCATTAACGTGATCATGCCGAATATCATCGGGATGGTCATCGTTTTTAATGTAGGTAATATAGGATCGTTTAGTAAATCTGGGCGAGTCGGAGTTTTTGAAATTGCACGCATGAAATAAATAAGCCTCTTTTTACTGAGCTGAACATTTTAAAGCATCAAGGCACTTCAAGCCACGGATTTATCAATACAATTGCCTTAATGAAAGAACTAAACATTCTAAAAAATAGTAAAGGTGAGTTTTTACATCTTTTTGTTAAAATAGAGCCTAAAGCCACTAAAAAACAATTAAAACACATTTTTGTAACTTTTATTACAAACACCGCGCAGTATCTGGTGATTTTTTACACAAAGCCTAGGGTTGATTTATCGTTACGAAAAAAAACCCTCATCGAGTTGCATCCATTCCGCTCCAAATCATAACCAATTGTTTTATAATGAATTAAAAATAATGATTTAAAAGCTTGAAATCGTTGTAGCGCCCTAAAACATTGGTGCCGCTGATGTTCTTAAAGTTTCATAAACAGAGTTATCCACAGAAACCGTGGATAACTCATTCAAACCCGCATTTATAAAGGCTTTGAGAGAGCCACAGTTTTTAATCAGGTCTTACCATTTGTGTATATCTTATATGTGACATTTTTATAGACTCGGCTTAAAAACAATCTTCCGCTAATTTTTACTCTTAACAAAGTTATACTCATGTACAACTATAAACGTTCAATATTAAGCCAAGTTATTGATTGCACTATTTTTGAGCGAGCGTATTAAACGCCCTATTTATACAATTTAACTACTTTGTTATTTACCAATGAAAATATTTAAAAAAATTTAGTTACAGGCATATTTATAAAAAATAAAACTAGCCATGCAAATAACTGCAAAAAATATCCTGCTATAAAAATGGCTTTTTTATGTTTTTGGGCATCTTTTTAATAACAAGGTACTTTTATGGCGTGTTTAATTTAACCAATTTAATAAATTAAAAACCTAAAGCTTCGATAAAATGCGCAATGATATTATTAAAATCTTTAAAAAATTACTTTAATGGAGCTATAAAACACGCAGATCGAACATAAAAACAACGAATAAACCTCTTTTTTAAAATTATGACTTTTATATGTTGACACTTTGCACCTCCATCATTAATATTTCGCCCCGTTGAAAGGCAAGACGCTTCCCCCTTAGCTCAGTTGGTTAGAGCGACGGACTGTTAATCCGCAGGTCCCCCGTTCGAGTCGGGGAGGGGGAGCCAAGTTTTTCAACCATAAACGATTCCCCCTTAGCTCAGTTGGTTAGAGCGACGGACTGTTAATCCGCAGGTCCCCCGTTCGAGTCGGGGAGGGGGAGCCAAATCATCATAATATCACTATTTTAGTTCCCCCTTAGCTCAGTTGGTTAGAGCGACGGACTGTTAATCCGCAGGTCCCCCGTTCGAGTCGGGGAGGGGGAGCCAAGTTTATGTATATGATGTAGTTCCCCCTTAGCTCAGTTGGTTAGAGCGACGGACTGTTAATCCGCAGGTCCCCCGTTCGAGTCGGGGAGGGGGAGCCAATTCTAAGAATTTCATAGACATCTAAGCTTAATTCCACTACTCTTCCTTTTATAACTAAAGCATTAATTAAGTTTTTGATGCGCTGTAACTTAGTTTATTAATCAAGGACTTGATTCCTTCCCTTTTGAATTATTAAAAGACTGAAAACATGGCTGGATTTAAAAAACTTATTTTTATACAAATAATCTCATGGCTATTGTGTGTTGCAGCAGGAAGCTACTTCATATCTATAAGCTTTGACAGTGCAGTAAGTGACGCCCAAAAAAACGCACAAACTACTGTAACTAAGTATATTAATGGCCTCACTTTAGACGAAATCTCTGCTCAAAATGTAAAACAATCAATCGCAGATGGTAAAACCTTTTCAAGCTTTACTTTAAGAGACTACCAAGGTGCTGAAATTTTCAGCATAAACTCCCCTACTCGCTTACCTATGTTTGCTGAGTTTGTACAATCTAGTTTTAATTCTGTTCGCCCTCAGTTTGCGGTAAACGACGCTGCAGATATAAAAGTTGAGTTTACGCTAAATATTCAACACTTAGCTGAGCAGCTACAAATTTCTTTATTTATCGTGATTGCAATTTCAGCAATTTTGGTAATTATTCCAATTATTTTGATGCAGTCGATTTTTTATCAGTTAAATAAAAATATCAGCACTACTGTTTCGGATATTATCGATATATACATCAACCAAAATCAGGTAGACGAAAACCTAGACACTGCACTTGATAGTTCAAGGCTTAAAACTTTAGGGAAAGATTTAGTACCTAGCTTTAATCGCTTATCGCACTTTCTAAAAACCAAGGGTGAAGATATACAAAGCGCTGCAATGACTATTAAACATGAAGCATATAAAGATGTAATTACCGCCCTTGGTAACAGAAATATGTTTGTTGAGTAC
Organism: Pseudoalteromonas carrageenovora IAM 12662; assembly: GCF_900239935.1. Classification (NCBI taxonomy): domain Bacteria; kingdom Pseudomonadati; phylum Pseudomonadota; class Gammaproteobacteria; order Alteromonadales; family Pseudoalteromonadaceae; genus Pseudoalteromonas; species Pseudoalteromonas carrageenovora. The sequence goes on along the minus strand of NZ_LT965928.1, from coordinate 1,275,568 downwards.
TACGAAAAAAACATTGAAAACACCGAGCAAAGTACCTTTGGCTCTTTAGCCATGATCCGCTGTAGCGAATTACAAGCAATTAACCAAAGCCGTGGCTACCAAAAAGGTGATGAATACGTAAAAGGTGTTGCTGATATAATTAAACACATAAGTGGCACCTACACTGGCAGCCAAGTATTTAGATTAAACAGCTCTGACTTTGCTGTTGTATTGCCGCACACTCCTTTAAAAGAAGCCGAGCGTTTTGGTGAAAACCTACAATCGCGCTTTACACAGTACCAACAAAATCAAGAGCTAAGCTCAGTTGCTAATACCGGTATTGTGGGTTACGAAAAAGGTAAACCATTAGGTGAATTGCTGTCTGTTGTTGATAACGCGATGAGTATGGCGCAATCAAAACAAGTTAACGCATGGCATGTACAACGAGAAACCGATTTAGTAAATAATATAAGCGCAGGATTTGGTAATCAAAACTGGCGTAAGGTTATTAACGAAGTTATTGAATCTAAGCGCGTACATTTAGTAATGCAAAACATTATGCCACTAGGTAAAAGTATTAAAGCGTATGCCGAAGTGCAAGTACGTTTTAAAACCGAAGATAACCAAGTGCTACCAACGGCCTCTTTTTTAGCTATGGCTGAAAAACTTGATATGGCCATTGAGATTGACCGCCTTATTATTGACTCATCACTTGAGAAAGTAAAAAGCCGAAACCTATCTGAAAAGTTTTTTGGCTTAAACGTTACGGCCTCAAGTGCACATAACGACCAATTTGTTATTTGGCTAGAGCGCCGCTTATTAAAAGATACACATATAGCCTCTAAATTAGTATTTGAAGTGAGCGAGTTTGGTCTTCAGCAAAATATTAAAGCCAGTAAGCGTTTTATTGATATGGTGCATCGTGTGGGTGCTCGTGTAACGGTTGAGCGCTTTGGTGTTGGTTTAACATCGTTTAAATTTTTCCGCGATTTAAAACCTGACTTTATTAAAATGGACGCCAGTTATACCCGCGGCCTAGAAGATGACAAAAACAATCAGTACTTTATGCGCTTAATGGTCGATTTAGCGCACCGTATTGGAGTGAGTGTTTTTGCTGAAGGTGTTGAGAGCCAAGAAGAAAAACACATCATTGAAACCTTATGCTTAGACGGCGTTCAAGGTTATTACATAGAAAAACCTAAAGATATCTAACCTCCCCTTCTAAAACAAAAAAAGAGCACATGTTGCTCTTTTTTTGTTTTTAATATTTTATCCTAACCTTAAAATCACATAAATTTTACAGCTTTGTGATCGAAGCGTTATTTTCCGCTGTTTATTTAACTGATAACGACTCGCATATGTTGTTTATCGGGGCAGAAAAAAGGATAATACGCGGGACTTTAATAGCGCGAGGCACACATGACAGAATATGTCTTGTTATTGATTGGAACCGTTCTAGTTAATAACTTTGTATTAGTACAATTTTTAGGCTTATGTCCGTTTATGGGCGTATCAGGTAAGCTTGATACAGCGATAGGTATGTCTTTGGCAACTACGTTTGTGCTTACACTTGCCTCAGTGACGAGCTATTTGGTTAATCAATATATTTTAATCCCGCTAGATATCGAATTTTTACGTACCATGAGCTTTATTTTGGTAATTGCGGTAGTTGTGCAATTTACTGAAATGGTGGTGCGCAAAACCAGCCCTACACTATATCGTTTATTGGGTATATTTTTACCGCTTATCACTACAAACTGTGCAGTGCTAGGCGTTGCTTTGTTAAATATCAAAGAAGATCACTCATTTTTACAATCAGCAGTGTATGGTTTTGGTGCTGCGGTTGGCTTTTCATTAGTACTTGTATTATTTGCAGCGCTGCGCGAACGCCTTGCTGCTGCTGATGTTCCTACACCTTTTAAAGGTGCCTCTATTGCTATGATAACCGCAGGCTTAATGTCGATGGCGTTTATGGGTTTTACTGGATTAGTGAAGTTTTAATATGACCTTGTTTTATGCCTTGATAGCGCTTGGCTCGCTAGCGCTGATTTTTGGACTCATTTTAGGTTTTGCTGCCATTCGTTTTCGTGTCGAAGGCAACCCTATTGTTGAGCAAATAGATACTATTTTGCCGCAAACTCAATGTGGTCAATGTGGCTACCCAGGCTGTAAGCCTTACGCAGAAGCCATTGCTAATGGTGATGAAATAAATAAATGCCCTCCTGGTGGCGAAGCGACGGTAAAAAAATTGGCTGATTTAATGGGCGTGGAAGCTAAACCGCTTGCTGGCGGAGAACAAGCCGACCCAATTAAAACAGTAGCCTACATTCGAGAAGACGAATGTATTGGCTGTACTAAATGTATTCAAGCATGCCCTGTAGATGCCATTGTAGGTGCTACTCGCCAAATGCACACCGTACTTATTGATGAATGTACTGGTTGTGATTTATGTGTAGAGCCCTGCCCTGTAGATTGTATTGATATGCTGCCGGTTGCCGAAACAAAACAAAACTGGAAATGGCAGTTAGATGCTATTCCTGTTACGCAAATAGATTAGAGGTTTGAGTGGAAAAGTTACTTGAACAAATTAAAAAAGGCACCGTTTGGGCATTTCCTGGCGGCGTGCATCCACCACAGCAAAAAACACTTTCAAATAGTGCCCAAATTGCTCGCTTGCCCCTTCCAGACAAACTGGTAGTCCCGCTTAAGCAACATATTGGCGCTAACGGTAAATTAATCGTTGAGAAAGGCCAACACGTATTAAAAGGTCAACCGCTTACAACACCTGCGGCTAATTGGTCGGTGCCCGTTCATGCTCCAACGTCTGGAACCATTACCGACATTGCACCTATGCCATCTGCACACCCTTCAGCGCTCCCTGAGCTGAGCATTATTATTGAACCTGATGGCAACGATGAGTGGTGTAGTCTTAATCCAGCAATTAACCCTGCTAAGCTTAGCCACGATGAATTAGTAGATATAATTCACCAAGCGGGTATTAGCGGTATGGGCGGTGCGGGCTTTCCTACTTATGTAAAAGCCGATATTAAGCAACCTATCGAGTTTTTAATAGTAAATGCTGTTGAGTGCGAGCCGTATATAACCGCCGATGACGTATTAATGCGTGAGCATGCCAAGCAAGTTGTGCAAGGCATAGAGCTAATGCAGCAAATATTAAACCCAACGCTTTGTATTGTCGGTATTGAAGACAACAAACCCGAAGCCATTGCCGCTATGACACAAGCAGCAGAGCATAATGCTAATATTGTTATTCAAACAGTGCCAACGGTTTACCCTTCAGGTGGTGAAAAACAATTAATAAAACTACTCACCAATCGAGAAGTGCCAAGCAGTGGTATTCCGGCCGACATTGGTATTTTAGTGCATAACACGGGTACTTTATTTGCGGTGCAGCAAGCTGTATACGAAGGTAAACCACTTATTGAACGAGTAATTACCGTAACGGGCAATACTATTCATAAGCCCGGCAATGTGTGGGCATTACTAGGCACTGAAATAAAGCATTTACTTGATTGCCAGGGGTTTTCCCCAGTGCCACAACAACGCGTTGTAATGGGCGGCCCTATGATGGGCTTTACCTTGCCCACTGTACGTATTGGTGTAGTTAAAACGACTAACTGTATTTTAGCCCCTGATCATAAAGAGCTGGCAGAACCTGGCCCCGAAAAAGCCTGTATACGTTGTAGTGCCTGTGCAGATGCCTGCCCTGCTTCGCTATTACCGCAGCAATTGCAATGGTTTGCCAAGTCAAAAGAGTACGACAAACTACAAGAACATAACTTATTTGATTGTATAGAATGTGGTGCGTGTGCCTACGTGTGCCCAAGTGAAATCCCTCTTGTACAATACTATCGCGTGACCAAGGTTGAAATTAAAGAACAACAAGCCGAAAAAATTAAAGCAGATAGAGCAAAAGAGCGTTTTGATGCCCGTAAAGAGCGCTTAGAGCGAGAGCAAGAAGAGCGTCAAAACCGCCATAAACGTAAACCGGCCGCTAAATCTGACGATGAAAAACAAAAAGTAGCAGATGCACTAGCTCGTGTTAAAAACAAATCAGATAACGGCGGCGAAAAATCAGCGGTTGCTGCCGCTATTGCACGCGCTAAAGCTAAAAAACAACAAGGCGAGGAGTTAGAGCCGGATAATACTGAAGTAGCAAAAGAGCGCGCACTTCGAAAAGAGCAAGCTCGCAAATATAAAGAGCAAAAGTCACAAACAGATGACTCAGGTGATACTGCACCAGTTGATGATAAAAAATCAGCTGTAGCTGCTGCAATTGCTCGTGCTAAAGCTAAAAAAGCAGCGCAAGCACAAGATGAGCAAGTTAAGACAGATGATGCCAATACTGCACCAGCTGATGATAAAAAATCAGCCGTGGCCGCCGCAATTGCTCGTGCCAAAGCTAAAAAAGCAGCGCAAGCACAAGATGAGCAAGTTAATACTGATGATGCCGATACAGCAGCGCCTGTTGATGATAAAAAAGCGGCCGTAGCCGCCGCAATTGCTCGTGCTAAAGCTAAAAAAGCAGCCAAAGCACAAGATGAGCAAACTAACACAGATGATGCCAATACCGCAGCGCCTGTTGATGATAAAAAAGCGGCTGTAGCCGCCGCAATTGCCCGCGCAAAAGCTAAAAAAGCAGCTAAAGCTGCTGAGCAGACTGATCAACCGAATGTGCCAAGTATCAACGAAAAACCAGCCGATAACGTTAAATCTGAAGAGCCACAAACAGACTCTCCATCAGATAACAAAAAAGCGGCTGTAGCTGCTGCGATTGCCCGTGCAAAAGCTAAAAAAGCGGCAAAAGAGGCACAGCAAACACAAAGCGATGAAAATACTGAGCAAGTGACGACAGCAGAGCCTGAAACGCCAAGTGAAATTAGCCCAGAACAAACCGCCGCCCAAAAGAAAAAAGCCGCTGTGGCCGTAGCTATTGCTCGCGCCAAAGCCAAAAAGTTACAAAAAGAAGGAAATGATCAGTCATGAAATTAACCATGGCCAGTTCGCCGCATAATCATAGCCATAAATCGCTAACACGATTAATGCTAACCGTTATTGCTGCGTGTATTCCTGGGCTCATTGCTCAAGTTTTCTTTTTTGGTACTGGTGTACTTATTCAGTTAGTGCTTGCACTTGTTGCTGTAAGCGCATTTGAAGCTGCCATAATGTTAATGCGTAAACGCCCTGTTTGGCCTGCATTGAGTGATGGTAGTGCTTGGCTTACTGGTGTGCTAATAGCACTGAGTATCCCGCCGCTAGCGCCTTGGTGGGTAATTATTATTGGTTGTTTATTTGCCATTATAATTGTTAAACAGCTTTATGGCGGGCTTGGTTTTAATTTATTTAACCCTGCAATGGCCGCATATGTTCTGCTTTTAGTATCGTTTCCAGTGCAAATGACAGCTTGGCTACCTGTCAGTGATTTAATAAATACGCCGATTGGATTTGTTGATCAATTAAGGCTCATATTTACCGATTTTACGGCCTCAGGTTTTAGCCTAGATCAAATGCGTGCTGGGATTGATGGCCTAACAATGGCCACACCTCTTGATACTGTTAAAACAGATATAGCACACGGTTTAACCGTTACAGAGAGTATGCAAAAGCCACTATTTAATGAATGGGCAGGCCTTGGTTGGATATGGGTTAATTTAGGATTTTTAGCGGGTGGTTTATACCTTTTAAAAACCAAAATAATTAACTGGCATATTCCTGTTAGTTTTATTGTAAGTTTAGCGATATGTAGTGCAATAGGTTACATTGCAGCGCCTGGTACCGAGCCTGGTACTGTATTCCACTTATTAAGTGGCGCAACCATGATGGGGGCATTTTTTATTGCCACTGACCCTGTATCTGCTGCAACCACAAATAAAGGTCGCTTAATTTATGGCGCTCTCATTGGCTTATTAGTGTATTTAATTCGTACTTTTGGTGGTTTTCCTGATGCAATCGCATTTAGCGTATTATTAATTAATATTGCTGTGCCGCTTATTGATTACTACACGCAACCACGTACCTATGGCCACGGAGCAGTAAAATGATTATTTCATCAATGGCTAAAAATGGCGCTATTTTAACGGCTTTTGCACTGGTAACAACGGGTTTGGTTGCCTCGATAAATGCACTCACCGCAGATAAAATTGCAGAGCAAGAGCAGCTACAACTTACAGCGCAACTACAAGAAGTACTCGACCCAAAATCGTACGACAACGAACTATCTACAGATTGCGTTATATTTACTGATGAAACGCTTGGTCCATACGCTAATCAAGTTATTTACCGTGCTCGTAAAAATAATAAACCCGTTGCCGTCGTTATTCGCCACGTTACGCCAAATGGTTACAGTGGGGATATTAACTTACTTACAGCCGTTTTAAGTGATGGCTCTATAGCTGGTGTACGTACAACTAAACACGAAGAGACACCCGGCCTTGGTGATAAAGTAGAAGTAAAAAAATCACTGTGGATCACAACCTTTAATGATTTAACCGTTGATGGCGAAGATGATGCACGCTGGGCAGTTAAAAAAGATGGCGGCCAGTTTGATCAATTCACAGGCGCTACAATCACACCGCGTGCAGTTGTAGGCTCTGTTAAAAACGCAGTTCTGTTCGCACAACGCAATTTTGACGATATTTTTGCAGCGCCAAATGCCGAATGTGTAGAGGTAAAAAAATGAGCGAATTAAAAACACTATACAAAGAAGGGGTCTGGGTAAATAACCCAGCCCTTGTTCAGCTTTTAGGGTTATGCCCGTTACTTGCCGTTACCTCAACAGTAACCAATGCACTTGGCTTAGGACTGGCTACTTTATTAGTGCTTGTAGGCTCAAATATTACTGTATCGGTTGTACGTAACTGGGTACCTAAAGATATTCGTATCCCTGTATTTGTAATGATTATTGCAGGCTTTGTAACTATAGTTCAGTTACTTATGAACGCTTACACCTTTGGTTTGTATCAATCGCTTGGCATATTTATTCCGCTTATAGTAACAAACTGCGCCATTATTGGCCGCGCCGAAGCATACGCATCTAAAAACCCTGTGCATTTATCAGCATTCGACGGCCTAATGATGGGCTTAGGTTTTATGGCTGTACTTGTAGTGTTAGGTACAATGCGCGAACTAATAGGCCAAGGCACATTATTCGACGGCGCCGATTTACTATTAGGTCCATGGGCACAAAGCCTGCGCATAGAAGTGTTTAGTTTTGATAACCAGTTTTTACTCGCCATTTTACCGCCTGGCGCCTTTTTAGGGCTTGGCCTACTTATTGCGGCAAAAAATGTAATTGACGCACAAATAAAATCAAAACAAGTAACGCCGCCTGAGGCCGAAAAAGGTCCACGCGCACGTGTTACTAGCTTAACTTAAGGGGAAAACGCATTAACTTATTTAAAAGCTAATGCGTTTTAAGTTACATGAATAAAGAAAAACGTCATCAAATACTTTCTCGCCTACGCGATGATAATCCACACCCAGAAACCGAGCTTGAATACTCAAGCCCGTTTGAGTTACTTGTAGCAGTCACACTCTCTGCACAAGCCACCGATGTAGGTGTTAATAAAGCCACGCGTAAATTATTTCCGGTTGCTAACACGCCACAAGCCATTTTAGATATTGGCCACGATACACTGCGCGATTATATTAAAACCATTGGGTTATTTAATTCAAAAGCCGCAAACGTGTATAAAATGTGCCAAATACTGGTGGATCAACACAACGGTATCGTTCCCGAAAACCGCGAAGCCCTCGAAGCCCTTCCCGGTGTTGGCCGAAAAACCGCAAATGTTGTACTCAACACAGCCTTTGGTTGGCCGGTAATTGCAGTGGATACACACATATTCCGTGTTTCAAATCGTACTAAACTCGCCATGGGTAAAGATGTTGTAGCTGTAGAACAAAAGCTTGAAAAAGTTGTGCCAAAAGAATTTAAAGTAGATGTACACCACTGGTTAATACTACACGGGCGTTACACCTGCGTAGCGCGTAAACCTAAGTGCGGTAGTTGTATTATTGAAGACTTGTGTGAGTTTAAAGAAAAAACGGACTAACCTCGAATAACTCTATTTTGGGTATTTTGAAAGTTAGACAGCTAATTAATTAGCTGTCTGTCGATTCTACATTATTTATAAATTGAGCCATATTTACTAAACGCTCACCGACAATAAATGCAATGGTGCGTTTAACCCAAGGCGCTTTAATATTTGTGTAGTTTAGTTTAGCTAATACACAGCTTGTGACTATTAAAAGTAGTAGTGATGATACGCTGTAAAACCAGATCATGTGTTGCTCTAGGTGTGCAAATAGGTCAATTTCAAATAACACATCAAACCCAATAAACACATAAGCCATATAAAAAGGGGCAGACATTAATAACAACTTAGTTAGTTGTAATTTATGTGAGCAAAGACGGTAAATGTCTTTTTGTAGCTGGCTAATTGGTTTTGCATAATCAATGTTAGAAATATGCACTATTTGGCCAATATTACCCGCAAGGCCAACAATGGAAAATACACTCAGTATCAACGCAGATATTGAAGGCGCTGAAACACTAAAGTTATTTGCAATATACTGCCCCAATAAAACAATAATAAAAAAGAAGGCTGCGCTTTCAATAATACGTGCCCACTTCATAGTATTAAGCTCTTTCATTTGTTTATTCACTTTTGTTTCGCTCAGCAGTGATTGGTTTATTGTAATGGCCGATTCGTTAACACTATTTTGCTGCTGCCATGTGTTTTTAATGTTATCTAAATTCATTTTAAGCCCCCTGTTTTTCAAATTGATTTTTTAGTGTTTCTTTAATGCGGCCAATTCGCGTAGCGACGTTGGTTTTACTTATGCCTAAACTCGTCGCTATGCTTTGATGGGTTTCGCCTTCTAAATACAGCAATACTATGGCTTTATTTAACTTATCGAGCTTTGCTATAAATTCATAAAGCTGCTTAACCTCTTCGCTTTTATCATTGTGCGCTGATAGGTCGGCTATGTGCACAATGCACTGCTCACTTTCATTGGCTTTATCTTCTCGTTTACTGTCTTTGCGGTAATATGAAATCGCCACATTCAGTGCTATTCGGTACATCCACGTAGAAAACTTATAGTCTTTGTCGTAATTATCATAAGCAAGCCACATGGTGGTGAGTATTTCTTGCGCTAGGTCTTGCCTGTCGTGTTGGTTTTGACAGTACGAGTTAACAATTTTATAAATAATGCCTTTATGCTGCTCCATTGTTTGAGCAAACAGTGCTTTTTTATTGGTGTTCATTTACGCATAAATCCATCATCTAAATTAATCTCATCATGTAGTTGGCTCATCGCAGTTTCATTGTGTTTAATTTCTAATGCTTCTGTTTTTAAAAGCAACAAGGTGCAGCGTTATGGCTAATGCAACACAGCCTGTACACATTTAAATATAAACATTTTAGCTGCACGATAAAACTCACATAATCGTCTTATCTAGTTATTCGCAGTATCGCTGCAATAATCACAACTATTCAAAAAATAATGGCTTAAGAAAGTAAACTAAGTAGAAAAGAGATTTAGTTGGCTGAGTTGACCGAGTATTACGAATAACCAGCCACGAAAACAGTCGTAGCAATTAATAAAATACATGAATAAAGAAGATAACCCCCATTTTTAGTATTAACTTAATACACTTTAGATATTTTGAATCCCACACTATGTAAAGTACCAACATTAATAGATTTTAGCTTAAGACTGATTGCGTATTTTTAAGTATCACCAAATCTACGCTCTATCGCTTAAAATGTGATTAGAGGCTGTTGGTCTTTGAGAGTTAAATTCGTTTTATATAGGGGTTATTCTTCGTAACGTAAAATTTGCTTACTAGGTATTGGTAAAATAAAGAGCTAAGTCTCCAGCTCTTGCCCTTCGCCTAACGTCGACTAGGTTTAGCGTTTATGCTACATCAGCGTTATTTATAAAGAATAGCCGCATTGTATTATCGCTGCTTAGCTTTAACACAAAAAAAAGCAAGCCATGCGGCTTGCTTTTACTGCCCGTACAGGCAACACACTCTCAATTTTTACTTTTTAAAAACGGTAGCTAGCACCTAGTGTTATACGACGGTCTGTTAGACCTTGGAAACACAATAATGCACTTTCGTTTACACAAGACTGGCTAATTTCAGACTCAGTAATGTTTACAGCTTCTAAGCCAATATTTAGCTGCTCGTTCACATCGTAGCTAATACTTGCATTAAGCTGTCCACGGTCTTCTTGAACCACAGGGAAACCCCAAGGGAAGCTAGACGTACTACCAAAGTCGTTTGAGCGGTAACCTTCGCGCCATGTGTAACGCATACGCGCTGATAAACCATACTTTTCGTAGTATAGGGTAAAGTTATATGCGTTTTCAGATAGATTTAATAACCCTTGAATTTCGCTTACTTCAATACCAGGTGTACCTGTGCTTGCTGCAAATACATTACCTGCTCTTGAAGTTGCTGTGTTTACTGTTTCACCACCCGAGAACTCTTGAATAATGTAGTTAGCTAACACACCAAAACCAGAGGCCCAACCTAAGTCTTTCTCAAAGCCTGCAAGGTCATACTGGAACGCAAACTCAATACCTTTTTGAGTTGTTTCGCCGCTGTCGTTAACTTTTGTTTCTGTACCAACACACACACCACGGCCGTTTTCAGGGCCAAATACGTTAATGTCTGCAATTGGATTAAATATGCCGCCGCCTTCACATGGGTCTGTTAAATCGCGGTAACCTGTAACTGGGTCCTCTACTGGCGACGTTAACTGATTAACATGCAATTCTTTACGTGTTTTATGGAATATACCAACACTAAATACACTTGCTTCTGCAAAGTACCATTCTGCCGATAGGTCATATGACAACACTTCTTCAGGTTTTAATGCAGGGTTACCAAACTCAACTTCGTCATTAGGGCTGGTACTATAAGTAACAGAAGTAGATAAGTCATTGTAATCTGGACGACGGATATCTTTACCTACACCAAAGCGTACAAGCACATCTTCTGATACATCAGCTACTAGGTTTAATCGTGGTAAAATAAAGTCATAGTCTGATTCATTAGTAATACGAGTTACAAGCTCATTACCACTGCCATCTTGTGTTATCGAGTTACCAGTAGACTCAACGTCTGTTTGGATGTAACGCACACCAAAGTTACCGCGAATCATTTCGTATTCAAAGTTAGCTTGCGCGTAAAATGCATGCGTAACTTCTTCTATATCAAAAAAGCCTGCAGAGCTTGATGTTGGCGCATTTAATGTTTTGCTTGAACCATGAGCAGTCATGGCGTTTTGTAATGTTTCAAGTACAGCATCAGGGTCTGATGCAACAAGCTCTGGGTCAATTAATAAAAAGTCAGCAATGTATAAAGAACGCCCATCAGCTTCATTAAAGTTATCTGGGCCAGCTACTAATAAATCTGCAAATAAATCACCTGTTGGGCTATCTGCCATTGTTCTTAGGCCAACGCTTGATGTAATTTCGTTTTGCTTACTTTGTGATTTACTGTAACGGTAACCAAAATCAACAGAGGTTATAATTGAATCTGTGTAATAAGTTGAGTCGATACGAAACGCATCTTCTGAGTTTTCAACCGTATCTTGGCCAATATTTACATCACGCAGTACTACGTTTGCAGGGTCTAGTAATTGCTCAACCGTAGGTGCGTATTCTGCCCCTTGTGCAATACCAAAAGCGAGTGCACCGCCTGATAAATCGTACTCAAATGGCACACTATTATCATTGCCGCCACCAGCGTCTAGTGGCGCATTAGGATTAATAAAGTTAAGTGTTGTATTAAAGCTAGGTGTTGTTGTGTCTGAAGATGATGATGCAATTTCAGCACTTACAAACCATTTATCACCTTGCCATTCACCACCTAATCTAAATATATCGCTGTCGGTAACACGCGAGTTTGTATCGCTTGAAAAACGAAGATTTGGATCGTCATCATCGTTATCTAAATTTACAGGAATAACACCACGAAGTGCTGCTTGAATCGAACCCAAGTTAGTTCCGCCAAGTGAGCCTAAGTTAACAGTTTCAAAAGCGTCTGGAACAGAAATATCATTAAGTGCACTTACACCAGAAGCTTGAACACGTGAGCTTTCTTGACGACGCTCTTGATCGTTTACCACCGCGTCAAAATAAAATTTAGTGTTATCGTTTGGTGCCCATTCAATAGTACCTACAAAGTTTTTAGTTTCGTATTCGTAGTTATCATAATCTTGAACAAAAAATTGAATTGGTAAATAGTCAAACGACTGTGCACTGGCTACACCACTATCAGAAGTAATAACGTTATCTCTATCTGCACGTGGGCGAAATGCCGTTACGTCTTGCTCTGCGTAGCTGCCACTTATCAGTACACCAAATTTACCGTAATCATCAGTTTCCCAGTTATCAGCAAACGTACCGGAAAAACGAGGCTGTAAACCACTGTCTGTACTTAGGCTGCTATTTTCGCCTTGTACTCTAATAGTGGCTAATTGCTCACCTAAATGAAGTGGACGAATTGTTTTAAGGTTGATTGTGCCACCCACAGAACCTTCAATGGTTTTAGCCTCTGGAGACTTGATAACTTCCAAACTTGATATAATTGATGCAGAAACATCTTCAAAGCTAATACCACTACGACCTGAGCCAGAGCCCACTGTAGATACCCTGTTTATTTCAGTACGGTTTGCATCTGTACCACGAATTTGTACACCGGTACCCACACCTGCTTGGCGTGTAATTTGTATACCAGTTACGTTTTCTAGTACTTCTGCTAAGTTTTGATCAGGTAGTTTACCAATATCTTCTGATTGGATAATTTCTACTAGGCTGTCTGCCGAACGCTTTTCAGCAAGGGCATTAGTTAATGATTGGCGGATCCCCGAAACTTCAATGACTTCAAGATCATCTTTTGCTTGTGGTTGAGCTTCTTGTGCCTGTGTTGACAAAGAAAAATTCAGTGCAGTGGCAGATATAACCGCCAGAGTAATTTTAGATAACTTGTGACTCATAGTTTTTTTCCTGTGTGTGTGAAATGCTATGTTTAACTCGCTACGCTTATCTTTGGTAAAGCCTTTATATATTACAAATCATTAACTCAATATTTACACCAAATCACAAAAAGGTCAACCCACTGGTAAGTTAGATTTTTTCATATTACGCCAAACCTAACTTACCAAATAAAATACAGTCGTTTTTAATAAAAGAAAAGGCAGGTCAAAAAACAATCTAAACACATGTTTTTAAATAAAAATTAGAAAGCTAAAAATATTTAATAGCCACTCGGGAAGGCTTAAACTCTTATTATTAGTAGCCTTAAATAAAATATAAAATAACTATAAAAATCTTTCTGCTCATTAAATAAACGCATAAAATTGGTTAACCAAGCTTGTGCATTATCATACAAATCTTTTTATATAACCTCTGTGCAGCTTAAAAATGTACCCTTTCTGCCCGATGAAATTTATATAAATTCTTCTTAGCATAAAGCCATCATTAAAAATTTAAACGTTAAAAGCAGCGCTCATTCAAATAAGCACAATGACCGTCTAGAATCCGCTTGAGATAGGTTTATTACCAAAGTTTAGGGTGTTGAAAATAAAAGACTGTAAAACTTCACTGGTTTAAATCGAGAGTATTTAGGGCGTGTTTTACACGGGGGGATGCTCAAGCTTAAGTAATGGAGGATAAAAGTGACTTGGTATTGCGATTTACTTATAAGCGCGCGGTAGTTAAAACTAGTTTAAATTGCAGGCATTAAAAAAGGCGGTAAACCGCCTTTTTTAATGCCTGCAATTTAGCCATTTACTAAAGCTTAAAACTCATACCTAAGAATAGGCGTGGGCCGTAATCATTTACTTCACCTAAGTTATCTTCCACAAAGAAATCTTGTGATTTAGGTGCACTGAACAAGTTAATTGCTTCAGCTTTGATTCTAAAGTGTTTATTAATTTTATACGATGCGCGCATTTCCCATACACCTACAGCATCAACATAACGTAAGCGTGTGCCATTGCTTGTATAAGGTTGGAAATACTCACTACGGTATTTGTAAATAACTGCAGTATCGAAGTCGCCAATTTGGTAGTAAAGTTGGCTACTAAATACATGCTTAGAGAAACCAGGAACTGAACCAGACTCAACAATACCTTGCGTTAATTGCGTTGTATTACCGTCTAAGTCAGTCGTGAACGTGTCACCATAAAGACTGTCTTCAAATTCAAAGTCAGTATCTGCGAAGTTATAACCAAACTTCATACCAAGTCCATTGTCCCAACGGTATGAAAACGATGCTTCAAGGCCTACTATTTCGCTTTCATCGTCTGATGTAACAGAGTTAGTAATAGGCAGAGATACCGTTTCCCCGTCTATAGTAAATTCTTCTAGAACAGTCTGTTGCTCAAAACCACCTTGGAACTGCTTATAGTAAAGGCTTAACGCTACAATAGAGTCTTCGTTAGGATACCATTCAACTGCCGCATCGTAGTTCCATGACATTAAAGGTTGCGTTGATGGGTTGCCCGAACCATTAACACCAACTAATAAATCAGAAAGTGACGTAGCTGCACCATCATCATTACTATTTGTTGAAAATTGACGGTTATAGCTCAAATCTGAAGGGTCTGCACGAGACATACCACGGTAGATACCTGCACGCATTAGTATATCTTCGCTGTAATCCACAACTAGGTTAAAGCTTGGTAGGTATTTTGTATAGCTTGATCCGCTTTCTATTTTATCAAGTGTTGTTGGATCTGATACTAGTTTAAGAAATCCTGTGTCTGCATCAGTACCGATAGAGTAATCTGTTCTGAAGCCAACTGAGGTTACTTCAGTATCAACTATACGAAGACCAAAGTTACCACGAATAAACTTACCAAACATTTCTGTATCGTAACTAGCCATTAAATAAGCAGAAGTTGTCTTTTCAGTTACATCAACAGTACCCGTATTTTGGTATTCTACGTCTGGGTAGCCAAACTCACCGTTGTAATCAGAATCTGTTGCAGCAACTGCTTGAGAAAAACACACATTATCGTACGTCGCCCATGATGAACCTGTACCGCTAGCAATTACGTTACCGTCACTATCAACATTAGTTACGATATCACCATCAGACACGCTTGATAAAAAGCCTGATTCAGGGAAGTCACTTTGACAACCTTGAAGAATTTCAAGTGCCGTATCATCGCCTATTGTGTACTCAACTCTTGAGCCATTACCACCGTTTCCAGTACCACCAAATTGTATGAAAGAAAGCTCAGATGTTCTGATACCACCTTCAATTTTAGTGAACATGCCACTATCTAATTCATAATCAAAATCTAAGCGCGCTGATTTAATAACATTTTCGCGAACGTTTTCACGATCTAAGCGTGTTCTTAAACTATCAGTAAAGTTAGAAATATCTGTTACATCAAAATCAGTTAATGTGAAATGAGGAATTTCATCGCCCATATCCCATGTAAAATAGTTACGATCAGAGGTTCTACCACGGTTAGATATTTGCAGCTCTTCACGATCAGTTTTTGAGTATGCTAAATCAAGGCTCACTGTTAGTCGGTCTGTTACATTGTGCTCAATATTTAAACCATACCCTTGATAATTCTCTTCACGTGAAAATTGCTCACCGGCTGATTCAATACGTTCTTCACCTTCCCAATGTAAAATACCGCCTACATCATTTGTAACAAGAGTCGGGCCCGTTACACCTGGCGTTGCACGTTTTTGTAAAAAGATTAGGTCATGACGTGCTTCTTGTTGAGTACGGTCAGATATTTGCGTATCAAAGTTGATATCCCAATCAGCTGAAGGTTGGTATTGCAGTGCAAAAAATACAGCGTCACGTTCGTCAGATGTTTCGTTTTGACGGTAACTACGGCTACTGCCTGTCCATGCGTATGGGCTACCATCGCTCACTGCTTTGCCTGTTTCAGGATCTATATCAGTGTTATAACCTTGGTTGCTACTGCCATTAACTTGGTCTTCACAGTCACCTGCACTACTGCGGTAAAAACCTTCATTGGTATTAGTTGGGTCATTTAAACATGCCCAAAGCGAAGAACCTGATGGGCTTGAACTTCTGTATTCTGCTTCAGGCGAGCTAACCTCTTGGCGCTGTACACCAAAAGACACACCAACTGCTTGGCCATTATCAAACTCATATTGATCAACATAACTAAATGTACCACGGTAACCCATATCACTTTGTAGTGAATTATCAACATTACCTTCATCAGGGTTATAGTTTAACTTAACTTCACCCGATACACGTTGTTTGCCGTAATCCAATGGCGTTACAGTTTCAAGCGCAATAACACCTGCAACACCACCTTCAATCATTGATGCATCTTGCGTTTTATAAATTGCTACTTTTTTAACAAGCTCTGATGGGAATTGTGAAAAATTAACTGAACGGTCACCACTACCATTTGTAGCTTCACGACCGTTAATGTGCGTTGCACTTAAAAACGGACCAAGACCACGGATAGTGATCTCTGTTGCTCCACCGTTTTCACGGTGCGATGCAGCACCAGTGATTGATTCTAGTGCTTCACCAATAGAGAGTGCAGGTAAGTCACCAATATCTTCTGATGATAAACCATCAACAACCGTAGTTGCTTCTCGCTTTATAGCAATTTGATCCTGTATTGTTCTACGGGTACCTGTAACACTTATAATTTCTACGTCTTCTTCAACTTCTGTCGTTTTTCCCTGCTCTTGTTGTGCGCTTGCCGAAAATGCACAAGAAGTTGCCATACCTGCTATGACCGCTGTTCTTACCCATTTGGCAACAGGTCTTAATGCAAACTGCCCTGTTATAGAATTATTATTCTTTATTGACTTCAACGACATTTGAATTCTCCGCTGGTTGTTGTTGTGTGATTTAAGTGTGTTAGCTTGTTATGCTTTTGTATATATAATGTGTCTACTGGCCTTAATATACTCAAACACTTATACATGATCAACCAATTTAAGCTTTAAATATTACCATAAGGTATACCAATTAAAGATAACCTGCATTACCGACATGTCAGATAGGTTTAAACTGTTATTCATAGGTGTGTTAGTAAAGCACTAAAAGCAAAAAAGCCCCATATGGGGCTTTTTACTTTACTAGAAAGCTATTAATCGTTTTGAATTACCCATGTTGAGCCTGCGCCCACTTGGCTGGTTTGTATGTAATGAAGCCCTTTAGCGCCAGCAACAGCTTGCGCACCTGCTGGATCAGTTTCAATCAACGTACTTGCTACGGTTACGTACTCAAGTACCTCTTTATCATTCGCTACAGGGTCTTGATCAATTGCCCCGTCGGTATCGAATGACCCATTACCGTTAAGGTTTCTAATGGCTACCCAATCATCGCTGTCATCACCTGAAACTCGACTATCCATATAGCCAAAGTTATTGCTAAATACAGAGCTGTCGTGGTTAATTAAATCACAGTCGTATTCAAATGCATGGTCGCTATCTAGCCTATTTGGATAGAATAGCCCTAAAGAAAACGCACTTTCAGGAGTCGGGGCGTCTTCTACAGCTTCTTCACCTAGGCCATTAGCAATTAGGTTCCCGTTAAAGTTAATAACAAAGGCATTTTTAGTTAAGCCATATAAAACAGGGGCATTTTCTGCGGTTAATTCATCACAATCCCCTGTCGGTGCTTTAGAGCCAATCTCAGTACTAAATACGATGGGTTGCTGTGAGTTTAATACGGTGTTGTTTGTTACCGTTAATGTGAAATCACCCGCAGCGTCTAATACAGATTGGTTACCAGAGTTTGGCACACCGCCATCGGCTTGAGAGAATGGGTTAGCTGTAAATACAATGCCACCCGCTTCTTTGTTGCCAGAGCGAATTCCCGCAATATAGTTATTACTGACAGTATGACCAAGCGGTGTCATCATCACGCCAGCGGGCCTATCACTTGAGCTTTCTATATCAGTGGTACGAATAACTATGTTGTCTGTAACTGCATTAAAGCCACCATCTTCAAGTGATATACCGCCATTAGCATTTACAATTGTATTGCCTTTTATAGTTGCACCAGACGTTTGCACACGCATTAAACGACGACCCGTTACAAAATTTTCTATCCGGTTGTATTGAATAGTAAAATTTGCGTCGTCAGCGGCGCCTGAGCCTGTTGTACTACCTGCATTAATTAAATATAAACTTGATTGCCCAAAGTTTGGATTGTTACTATCACTAAATAAATTATATTGAATTACGTGATCTGAACTTGAAGATGACATTTTAATCACAGAGCCTTTTTCGGCTACAATTCGATTAGAGAAGGTATTTCTCTCTACTAATGCACTTTGACCTTTTATCATCAGCCAATGGTATTCAGAGTTATTAAGTGTATCTTCTTCTCCATCCATTGTGTTGTGCGAAAAGGTAAAATTATCGCCTTCTGAATAAATAACGGCAGATTCCTCAGATTCACAAAACTCGCCTGCTTTTGTATCAATGTTTTTAAATGTAAGACCTTCTAAACCAGCGCCATCGACCCCATCAGCCACGTGTACACATAATTCTCCGCTAATTACCGGCACTTGCCCTTCTACTGCTCGCAATGTCACTGCACTAGTGAGTAAAATTGCATCCATATCTGCGTATACACCGGTATTTAAACCGATAACAGAACCATCGGCTAATCCAGAACTAATAGCTCCTAATAATGCTTCAGGGTTGCTCACAGTTTGACTGTAAATCACACTATCAAGTGATTGGGTTACTGTACTTGTAAAGCCATCATTATCGGTATAAGTAGCTGACACCGAAATAATAGCGCCTGCATAATTAGTTGGTGTAAATGTTTTGCTATTAGTATCTGTAATTTCAACACCGTCGGCGGACCATGTGTATGTTACGTTAGACTCTTCAATACCATTGTTATCTGTGATTTGTGCGCTTAGTTCATTACCCGCTAAGTAAGGAGCAACGCCCATAATCGCAATACTTCCCGCCTCATCAACAGCAACGGCTGAAACAGCAATCGTTTCTTCAGACATATTATCTTCAGAGAAACCATTATCGTCGGTGTAAGTAACTTGAACGGTGAGTTTTTTACCTAGTAATGCTTCTTCAACTACGTAGGTAATTTGCGTTGCATTATTAATAGTTTCACCATCTGCAAACCACTGATAGGCGATAGTGCCTGAAGCCCCATCAGCATCATTAATTTGAGCTGTTAGTGTATTGCCAATTGTAGGTGTACCACTAATTGTTACTTCACCTTGTGTATTTGTTCTATCAACCGCTTGAGTGGGCAATGATGTTGGAGATTCTGAAAATCCGCGGTCATCTTCAAATGTAGCGGAAACAGTGATCACACTTGCAAATTGCGCCTCAGTTAGCAAAAGCGTCGATAGTACTTCATCTGCAATTGCAATATCATCAGCAAACCATTGATAAACAACCGTGTCGCTATCAAAACCATTGTCATCTACAACACTTGCGGTCAATTGCGAACCAACTAACGCATCACCAGAAATAGTCACACTTGCAGGAAACAGCATGGCTGCCACATCAGCTGTTGGGTCGGTAATATGAGATTCGTTCACTCCACCATCATCTGTATATAGACCCTGCGCTGTAATAGGTAAACCTATTTGCTCGTCGGTTAACATGAATGATGCGCTATTAGCACCAACAATGGCTTCTCCATCTGCATACCAATAATAAGTAACTTCGCCTGATATACCATCAGGATCGCTCACTGCTACGGTTAATGTTTGCCCACTTGTGGGGGTTCCTGTTAGAGCTATAGAGCCCAAGTTGTTGTCATTGTTGTTTGAATCTGTATCACAACCAACAATTGCTGCTGCAATAGCGCAAAGTGCGAAGTGTTTTAATTTCATGGTGGTTCTCTTTAAGCAAATTTATGGTTCAAATATTTGGCTAATTATTGTGTGTGTTACCAAATAACCCGAAAGTTGTTACCAACTAGTTTCTACTTTAAAACAAATTGTTAACCAACTTGGTAATATAACCATAACAAAATAATTTTTACCAGCAAGTTGACCAATTAATTTACAACAAGAGGACATTTAATTAACCAGTGTAATTTTTATTTAGTGGTCAAATTTCCATCTTTTTAAATATTTATAATTCAATGTGCTCACTTACGTATTTAACGTAAAAATAAGCGCTGAATTGCATAAAGAGAATTTATAGTTGTGGTGGTGTTTACTGACTGTATTTGAGGAAGGTGTTTAAAAATTACTGAGCTTACTGGGGTTTGTAAAAAGTTAAAGTAGGAAGAAAATAACTGTCCTACTTTAACGGAAGAAAGTGTCGCTTTAAGCTAGTGTACTGTTATAAAACTCAACGGGCTCATCAGAGCCCATAGCAACTGGAACTCGTTGATGTAAGCTGCTTGGTGCAATATCTAAAATTCGCTTGCCTCTTGAGGTGGCACTGCCGCCGGCATTTTCCATTAATAATGCAAGTGGATTGGCCTCGTAGAGTAATCTAATTTTGCCGTTTTCATTGCCGGTGCGCTTATCTTGAGGATATAAAAATAAACCTCCGCGACATAATATTCGATGAACATCACCAACCATTGCTGCATTCCAGCGCATTGAGCTTTTTTCAAAGCTCTCGCAGGTATAAAGCAATTTATCAAAATATACTTGTGTTGGCTCATCCCAGTAGCGGTAATTTGCCATGTTAACCGCAAATTCTCGGCTTTGTTTTGGTACATTTAGCTGTTTATTAGTTAGTAGATATCCGCCATGAGTACAATCTAACGTATAGCATCGTGTTGGGCCGCCAGTACTCATTACAAGTAATGAAGACGGGCCATATAAAACATAACCTGCGCAAACCTGATTAGTACCTGGTTGCTTAAATTGCTCGTCACTGTCATAAGCAACATCATCTCGCGCTGGATAAATTGTAAATATGGTGCCAATTTGACCATTCACATCAATATTTGATGAACCATCGAGCGGATCAAAAGCAACTATAAATTTTCCATCTGGGTGAGCACCTACTGCGTGATCTTCTTCTTCCGACGCTACTGACTTTACTAACGTATCGTCTATTAATATATCTTTTAGAAGTTGATTAGCAATCACATCTAATTTTTTTTGTACTTCACCCTGAACATTTTCGTTTAACGTTGAACCTAAAACGCCAGCAAGTTCGCCTTGGCTTACTCTGAAAGCAATTTCTTTTGATGTCGCTAAAATAGTACGTATAAGTAAAATAAGGTCGGTTTCTACACCGTCTTCTTTAAGAACTGTATTTAATCTTTTCATTAATTGTACCTATTTACACAATTAAGATCGGTAAAGCATTGTTCGAGTCTTGTGACCATACTTTGCTCAGAATGACGAAGCCATACACGTGGATCATAGTATTTTTTGTTTGGCTTATCATCGCCATCAGGATTACCAATCTGTCCATGTAGATAAGCTTGCTTATTTTTGTAGTAATCTAAAATACCATTCCAACACGCCCACTGTGTATCAGTGTCGATATTCATTTTTACTACGCCATAAGTTAATGATTCTGCAATTTTACTGTATTCAGAGCCACTACCACCATGAAACACAAAGTTAATTGAATTATTAGGCAAGTTGAACTTATCTGATACGTAAGCTTGAGAATCTTTTAAAATACTTGGCGTTAGTACAACATTGCCAGGCTTATACACACCATGAACATTGCCAAACGATGCGGCAATAATAAAGTTAGGGCTAATTTTACTTAATCGCTCATAAGCGAAAGCAATATCTTCGGGTTGCGTATATAAGGCCGAGCTATCTAGGTGGGAGTTATCAACACCATCTTCTTCACCGCCAGTACACCCTAACTCTATCTCAAGCGTCATTCCAATTTTAGCCATACGTGTAAGGTAGCGCTCACATATTTCTATATTTTCCTCAAGAGGCTCTTCTGAAAGGTCAATCATATGCGAACTAAATAGCGGCTTACCGGTTAAAGCAAAATGCCTTTCGCCCTCATCGAGTAAACCATCTATCCAAGGTAATAGCTTTTTAGCAGCATGATCGGTATGCAGCATAACGGGTACTTCGTAATGTGCAGCAACTGCGTGCACATACCTTGCTGCGCTAACTGCGCCAAGTACAGCGCCTTGCTGATCTGGCAACACTAAGCCTTTACCACAAAAAAATTGTGCGCCACCATTAGATAACTGAATGATGACTGGCGAACTCATTTTTTTGGCTGCTTCTAAGGTTGCGTTAATTGAGGTTGTACTTACAACATTAACTGCAGGTAAAGCATATTGGTTAGCACGAGCATGTTCGTATACCGCACTTACTTCGTCACCAACTATTACGCCTGGCAGTATTGCCGGGGCTAAATGTTCCATTGTAGGTTCCTTCTTACTTTATAGCTTCTATACACGAGTCAGTAATTGCTTGCCAGTTTTGCTCTTTAACCCATTCTTTTTTAGCGACCCATGTCCCACCTACTGCAAACACGTTGTTTAAAGATAGGTAGTCCATTTTGTTTTGCTCGCTTACGCCACCAGTTGGGCAAAAACTAACTTCTCTAAAAACACTTGATACAGCAGAAACAAACGACGCACCACCAGCTAGCGATGCCGGGAATAACTTTTGCTCTTTAAACCCATATTCAAGAGCCATTAAAATATCACCTGTGTTTGATACACCTGGTAAAACAGGCACGTTACACTTTGTAAGTGCACTTAATAGTTTAGGAGATACAGCTGGAGTTACAATAAAATCAGAACCTGCATCTATTGCTTGCTGTAAAATAGTTTCGTTTATAACTGTTCCTGCACCAACTTTAAGCTCAGGTACTTGCTCTTTTATAGCTTTTAACGCATCTAAAGATGCTTCTGTTCTTAGCACAACCTCAACCAGGGTAAGACCTGCATTAGCCATAGCTTTAGCAATTTGTACACCTTGCTCTGGGGTATCAGCTTGAATTATAGGTAGCAGTGTTTGCCCTGACATAAGTTCAGAAAAGCGAGTCATAACGTTGTTCCTTTATTTTAAGTAGTGCGGCCGAGGTATGGCGGCCTATAAATTTATTAAATGCCAGCTTTAGCCATAGCAAGCTGAAAAACATCTTTTGGTGCAATTGCGCCAGGTTGTTGAATAACAGCACCGGCTGCTTTAGCACCAAGTTGAACTGCATCAGCGATAGATTTGCCAGATAAACGTGCGCCTAAGTAAACGCCGTTAAATGCATCCCCTGCTGATGTTGTATCAACAACATTAGTAACTGGTATTATTGTGTGACTTTGAAGTGTGTTGTCTAATTGAGTAATAACCGACTCTGGGCCATTTTTAACGATAATTTCGTCTATGTTATATATTTTTAAATATTCAATTACGTCTTCAACACTATGAACATCGTAAAGGGTTGTTAAATCTTCAACGCCAGGCAGTGTTACATCAGCAAGACCAAATGCAAGGTCGTACTGCGTTTTAGTCTCATCAACACTATTCCACAAACGAGCACGGTAATTAGGATCGAATACTATTTTTACGCCAGCACTTTTAAGTTGTTTTACTACACGCCAAAAATCTTCACGTGCGTTTTCGTCAATTACAGCAAGTGAAATGCCTGAAAAGAAAAACATATCACCTTGTGAAAGCTGTTTCACAACGTCTGTATTTAAAAAACTAACTACTTTTTTAGCTGCTGAGTCGCTGCGCCAATAAGTAAAGCTACGCTCTCCAAAAGCATCTGTTTCTATGTAGTACATACCAGGTACTTTGCTATCGTGAGCAAATACAAACTGAGTATCTAGCTGTTCACTTTCAAAGCGCTCTAACATTTTTTTACTTAAGTTATCTTGCCCTAAAGCAGTAACTACTGAGGTCGCTACTTGAGGAAAACTACGCTTTAAATACACGGCAGAATTATAAACATCGCCTGCAAATGATTGGTGTAACGTTGCTGCGCTCATTGCTCTGAGCTCAACCATACACTCACCCATAAAGTAAATATTTTTCATTTGGGAAATTATCCTTTGTAATAAACTGCTATGCGCAGACACAGTCGTGTTGGCATAGCAGTTACTTTCAGATTATTCAGGCTTTTTAAGAGGTTCTATTTTTGGGATCAGTAACCATACTGCTGCCATAGCTATAATGGCAAGAGAAGCACCAATAATAAACGCAGGAGCGTAATTGCCGTCAGCTGTTAAAATTGGTACCAGTGAAGTAAGGCCTACCGCACCCAATTTAGCTGCCATGCCAGAGAAACCAGACAATGTACCCACTGCTTTTTTGCCAAGTAAATCGCTTGGAAGAGTTTGTACGTTACCAATAGCTGTTTGAAAGCCAAATAAGATAAAAGCCATAATAAGAACAGCCGTTGTTGGACCGCCTGGGTTTGCCATTGCTAATAACGATGGCAACATAATTAAACAACCTAGGGTAATCGTAAGCTTACGTGTTTTATCTGTATTCCAACCGGCTTTTAAGCGGTTTTGCGCTAATAAACCACCAAACCACGCGCCAAACATTGCGCCAACATAAGGTACCCAACCGTATATACCAATAGATTTAACATCCATTGCATATACTTCGTTTAAGTAAATTGGTATCCAAAATACAAATAGCCACCAAATAGGATCAATCGCTGCAGAGGCAATAATTACACCCCAGCTTTGTTTACGCGATAGTAGCTCTTTAGTCGAAGGATTGTATTCTTCTTCATCTTCGCCAGTGACATCGCCATTATCATCAACACGTCTTTGACCTGTTAAAATATATTCACGCTCTTGTTCGGTGATCCACGGGTGAGCACCTGGTGGCGCTTTAACTAGGATGATCCACGGTACTAGCCATAAAAAGCCCAAAGCACCCACAAATACAAACACCATCTGCCAGCTAAAATACACGGTTAAATAGGCAATTAAAGGAATAGCAATAATGCCACCTATGGCTGCACCAGAGTTAAAAATCCCCTGTGCAAGCGCACGTTCTTTAGTAGGAAACCACTCTGCATTTCCTTTAGCAGCACCGGGCCAGTTACCCGCCTCTGCTACGCCTAAAATAGCGCGGAATATACTTAAGCTTAAAACACCTTGTGCAAAAGCATGAGCCACAGTTGCTAGCGACCACACACCAATTGACAATACAAAACCTAAGCGCGTACCCACCCAGTCGAATATTTTACCGAAAATGGCTTGACCAAATGCGTAAGCAAATACAAATACAATAGAAATGTTCGCATAGATTTGTTTACGTTCTAATGCCGATTCATCTGGAAACATTTCTTCCACAATATCAGGCCATAAAACACTAAGTGCTTGGCGGTCTATGTAGTTAATAATGGTAGCAAGTGCAATTAGCACTATAACCCACCAGCGTAAGCCTTGAATTTTCATAGGTTAATCCTCAAGAAAGTCTTCACGCGCCGGGCTAAAGGTATCAATTAAAATACCGCCAGTTGGGCAAGTAGCACCATGATCTGCAAATGGTGGAATTAGGCAGCTATCACCTGGTTTTAAAATTTTGGTTACGCCATCAATGTTAAAGTGAAACTCACCTTCAACTACATAAGTTACTTGAGAGTGTCTGTGAGCATGGTTATAACCAATAGCTCCTTTTTCAAACCAGATTTTAACGGCCATCAGCTCTTCGTTATATCCAAGCATTTGGCGTTTTAAACCGTTTCCTAAGTCTTCAATTTCGGTTTCGTTACCAAATGAAAAATGTGCGCTTTGCTTTTGCATCCTGTTTACTCCTGAGTATTCTTCAACGCATAAACGCCAAGACGGCCATTTAAGGTGAATGCTTTATTTTGATATGTGAAAGTGTGCTTGCTAGGGTTTGCTTGTGCAGCTTTATTGATCGCAACTAAATAAGATTTGCCCTTAATATCAACATTAACAAGTGTAAGCGTATCTTGTTCGCTGTAGTTAAGTGCCGTTACTCTGCTATTTGCTTCTAGCGTATATTCTTTACTTGGGTTGTACTCGCCATGCGGCTCTAAAATAGATATAAACTTATGCTGTTTAGCGCTATCTACTCGGCGAATAAAACCGTTTTCGTTACGTAAATTAAAGTGCGGGTCGTTTGCGCCTATTTGAGTAAATAGGAACGACTCATCTCCTTTAACTAAACTAGTTTGTGTATAAAAACGTCCGTTATCATTTAACCACGTTACCTTAGCTAGCCCTTGCTCAGGTTTTGCCTGTGCCTTAAGCCATAAATGCTGGTATCCGTTTTTATCACCCAATGCTGATAACTGCTTAGCGTTACCTGTTAATTCAAAACTTGTATCAATTAACTGACCTTTATAATGTAGCGGTAAATCAAGCTGATGTGCCTTATTTGCAGTTACATTAAACATATCTACAGCAATGGTACTGTCAAGCTCTGGCAGGTTAACAAGCGCTAAAGTACGCTCTAACTCAACACCTTTATAAGCTGTTTTTATTTGCCCACTTGATACTGTACCGTATTGATTGGTTTCGAAAAAATTAAGCGTTGGGTGGTTATTATTACCCACTTCAACATTTGCATTAAAGTGCGTGGTTTCATCAACAACAACGGTGTTGTGTGCAACTGTATGCTTTGCATAAGTCTCGTTTTCAGGTAAGTAACGACCACCATATTTAGCTTCTACATTTAAAAAGCGTGCAGCGCCGTAATCAGATACGATTTCATTACCATGATCGTAAAACTGCCATGTAAGCTTATCAAAATGACCATGGCCTAAACCTTGTGCGGCAGGTTTAAATAGCAATGCTTGATCGCCACCTACGTCACTGCGCATAACAACCAAAGCGCCTTGCTTACCATCGTTACCATCACCAAAAGCAACGGATTTAAATACGTATGGCTTTTCTTGGCTTTTATCCAAAGCTTGAGCAACTTTTAAGCCATCACCCGTTAAAACAATTTGATTTTGCTTTTTAGCTACATCTAAATAGCCCGCATCATTTGTTAAACCGTAAGCCGCAGTAACCCCTTGCACAAGCTCTATAGTGTCAATACCTTTACTTTTTATGGCATCGTTTATAGGAAAAAACAAACCGTTATAACTAAGCTGAATAGTCGTATCGATTGCTTTTAATAATATGCCATCGCGGTATTCAAATATCTTTCTTTGAGGTTCGTTGTTTTCAATCGCTTTAGCAAACGTTACAAATGGTAATAATGCAAAACGTTGATAGTAAGGCCCTTCATTGTAATAGCCTTGGGGAGAAAACAGCATTTCGAGCTGCTTAACAAAACCACCCTTACCCGACTTTTTTAAATCAAATAATGATTTCTCTACCCACTCTGGCTCGTCTAATACATAACCAGCCATACCAACACCAGCTGTAGCCCATGTCCCATGGTTGTGTACTTTATTAAACGTAGAAGGTTGCCCTTCAGACATAAATAATGAAACCGGGCGCAATAAATCATCTTCGATAGTTTTTATATTCGCAGCGCTTAGCGTGTCATGTACTAGGTCATATGCTTGAATAGTGTATACAAGCCACATAGCTTCATTCAGGCTTTGCCAAAAAAGTTTACCTGGGTTTTGCGATTTCACTTTACGCTTTGGATGTACATCAAGCGTTGGGTATAACTGTGCGTATGCAAGTAGCATATCGCGAACATAATTTGCGTATTTTTCATCTTTACTTAGCTGATAAATAACGCCCGCGTTGTACATCAGTTGGTAATTTTTTTTATGGCGTTCATGGGTATAACCACCACCACCATCTTTTGGAACTGGTACAGTGATAGGTTGTGCTATTTGCTCATCTACCTGCGCTTTTAATGACTCAAACGCTGTAGCAAATTGGCTCTCGCTGTTAGTGCTAATAGCTTGACGCATGTGTTGTACATCGTCGTTAGTGATTACCAAATTAGGATGCACAGCATGTGCATTTAAAGATAATAACAAGGCTGCAGTTACGCCGGCTGTTTTAAAATATGTTTTGCTTCGAGATAAATTCATCATTATTACCCCGCCTTATTTAAAACGTTATTATTTTTAATTACAGCAGTATGCGGACCCGCCACTCTTAACTCTTTCACACTTGGAGATTGAGTTGCATTAAATGTATTATTTGAAATTTCTGTTTTAGGCTCACCTACGGTGTGCTCTACTACTAATGGAGCCGATTTAATAAACTTATTGCTTTTGATATTCGTAACCTGAACACCATGTACATAAACACTCGCTTGCTCTTTATTTCGCTTACCTAAGCCTACATTGTTTAATGTGTTGTTGCTCATTTGAAGGTGAGGACCAAAAGTACTTTCATCACTGCCGCCACGATAAAGCTTAAGCAAAGCGCCATCCACATTGTCGAATGTGTTATTTTTTACAATAACGTACTCAGCATTATAAATGCCTAAGTCTTCAATTTCGGTATTTAGGCTAATTACATTACCCGTTACGTTATCGAATGTATTACTTGTTAGCACAACTTCATCAGCCATCGCGCCTTTGCCAGTAACAAAAAAGTGAAATGAATGATTAATATCTAAATGTGTGATTTTAGAGTTATGCATTTCAAAGCGGTAGTTTTCAATCATGCCCCACTTTTTAGTACGCACAACACTATTATTTATCGCATCTGGTGCATTTTCACCGGAAATACTAAGCCCATCGAGCTTTAAGCTACCGCCATCGTGAATTTCAAATAATGTAGAACGTTGAAAAGTAAGCTTAGCTTGGCCTAAATTTTTAGCTTTAATGGTGAGCGCTTTATCAATCTTAACAAGCTTAGACACATCATATTGCCCATTATCAAGCTCTAAAACATCACCTGATTGGGCGTTTTCGATAGCCGTTAATAAAGCACTTGCGCTGGCAGTTACCGTATGAGTTTTGCCTGAGTCAAACTTTACTAAAGCAGGTACTTTTGGATACCAGCTAACACCTGTATCTTCTTTTTTAAGTACTTTTAGACCTCGTTTTGCACCCGCTTTAATGTTAGTAGATTCTGGATAAAGCAAACCATTATCCGCTTTACTTAAAGCGATAGTGTGTGTTTTTACACCATAAGCTAACTCATCGAGTACTTTAGTGTTTGCAACGTTATTACTAAAAGCAATACCGCTTACATCATCAAATGTAGTAAATGGCTGCTGCTTATTTTGGTTAATAATAAGGTTATTTTTCATAACGCTATTTTTAGGTGCAGCACTTCGCTCAGCATCACTGCCGGCAGCAAGTTGTATGTGCTGAACGTTTACAAATGTATTGTTTTCAATGGTTGCGTTTTCTACTTGGTGATAACGATTTATCGATGAATTTGGTACACCGTTCATTACTGTAAAACCACTACCAAAACGGTAACCCGTTAAACCTTCTAAGTAGTTATTTTTAACAATTTGGTCTTTATTAATAACGCGAATACCACCGGTGTGATCTACCCCATTACCCAAGAAAATGTTTTCTTCAATAAGGTTACCGTTACCATGTCGAAGCGTTAACGTACCGCGCGCTTCAAAAAATACGTTATTACGAATAATATTTTTGCCTGACTTAACCGAAATAATTTCTACTTCACCGTTAGTACGCTCAAAATAATTGTTCTCTACTAATGTGTGTGAATCAGTTAATGAGTAATGGCTGGTACCAATGCGAAGAGTTTCGCCACCGTTTGAACCAAATGTAGGGCGGTAACCAAAAAAGTTATTATCAATTTTGTGGTAATTTTGCTGGCTTTGTTCTGTATTTAAACGAACTGCAACAGTAACTCCTTTATTACGCTTACCGACTAAATGACTGTGGTCAAACTGGTTGTGCTGGCCATATAACGCAACCCAGTAATCTGACTCGCGTTTGTCTGGGTTATTGTAATTATCGATTACGACTTGAGTTACGCGTGAGTTATAAGCTAATTTACTTTTATTTTTACGAAATTCAATAACCGCAGAACTTGGTGTATAGCCATTTTTGAATACTAAACCCGAAACCTCTAAGTATTTACCTGCAAGTCTTAGGTTTGATTGTCCAGATAAAATTACTTTGCCGTTTGTTTCTGCGGTTAATAAAATAGGAGAGTTTTGTGTACCTTGGCCTTCAAGTAGGATTTCGAAGTCAGACCATGTACCATTTTTAAGGATTACTTTGTCGCCTGCGACTAAGTTAGAAGAAATATCACTGAAAGCTTGCTTATCATCTACAAAATAATCTTTGGCTGCTAATTGTGTAGATATACAACCAATGAGAACTAAGCTTAGCTTTATTGTGTTAATCAAACGCATAGTTAACTCTTTATATTGTGACTCGAATTAGGCTCTATGAATATTTAAATATGTTTTTACAAAGCAGGCTAAATCTCGTCAATCGATAGTGTGTGTGTGGGCGCTTAAACTATATAGTTAAGCGCCATATGTTGAGTCTTTATTACTTATTTAATTGCTTAAAGTAATCAAAGATTTCAGGTACGTTGCCTTGACCCATGCCCGCATCAAATGCAGCTTGTAGGTTAGCTGATGAACCTTCAGCAATTTTTGATTCAGTGCCTAGGTCTTCAACCATTTGAAGGAAGTAACCTAAATCTTTGTTTGCATTAGCAATAGAAAAACCAAGGTCACTTACGTCGTCAACCGCGTAGTTTTTACAAAATTGCATAAATGGTGAGTTTGAAGGACCAGTAGACATAATGTCGAAAAGTTGCTGACGATCAACGCCTGCACGATCGGCTACTGCAAAAGCTTGTGACATTGCACATACCGTCGTCATACCCATAAAGTTATTAATTAACTTAGTAGTATGGCCTGCACCTAGTTCACCAAGGTGGAATACATTTTCGCCTTGATCTTCAAGTACTGGTTTAACTTTATTAAATGTATCAATATCGCCAGCTGCCATGATGTTTAATAGACCATCTTTAGCGTGTGCAGGTGTACGACCAAGCGGAGCATCAATCATGCCTGCGCCTTTAGCTGCTAAATCAGCACCAATTTTTTTAGTAGATGATGGAATAGAAGTACCAAAATCAACTAATACGGCGCCTTCTTTAATACCTGCTAAGATACCGTCTTCTGCGTAAACAATTTTTTCTACAACAGCTGACGTTGTAAGACAAAACATAACAATATCTGAACCTTCAGCTAGCTCTTTTGCAGTGCTTGCTGTTTTTGCGCCTCTAGCAACACATGCTGCAACCGCATCTTTGCTAAGGTCCATAACAATTAGCTCATAGCCTTTGTTTTGTAAATTTTCGGCCATATTGCCGCCCATTAAGCCTAAGCCGATGAAACCGATGACAGGTTTTGACATGAATAACTCCTAAATATGTTGGCGCATACTTTTATGAGTACGAGTAAAAGTTACTCTATAAATAAATACGCTGTGTCTTTTGTTTCAATTTGTAGAGTAGATTTTAGCTTGAGTTATTTTATTAATTAACCTGTGCAAAAATGTAACTCTGATTAATTACCAATACATTGTATTCACTCAAACCAAGCAACTTACCAATTGGTATGCAAAAACTGTATTACCATACATGTTTTTTGTCAACCAATAAGTTAACCACGTAAATATGTATATTTTGCAACCGCTTTAACATGAAAAGTAATTTTAATTAAAATACAATTACTTACACTTAATACGGAGCTTATTTTACTGGTCATTTTTTGTTAGCAATATTGTTACTTTTTTTATACCAATGGGTTGACCAATACTTACCCTTTCATTACCAAAACATATAAAACCTAGTTAACTGACTTTAAGTTTGGTCATTTAAGGTTGCTATTCTTGGTCAATTTTTATTTTAAAGATTGTATTTATGGCTCTTTTAAAACTTCGATTTATATTTAATTTAAGCACACGACTTAGATTACAAAAGCCTTTAAAAAGAATAAAATGTACGCTTATTATATTAAATAACGTGCCAGTAGGTGCGATATAACAGCCGTCACTGTTTGATGAGAATGGTTTAAATACCTCTACAGCAATTTCTGAAGCACTTTTATTTAGTAGCTACTGTTTAGTGAAGGGCTTTAAACTAAAAATAACGAGGGAATTAAAATGCGCTTATTACACACCATGTTACGTGTAGCCGACCTAGATAAGTCGATTGCTTTTTATACACAAGTATTAGGTATGCAGGAGCTACGCCGCTCTCAAAACGAGGAGTATCGTTACACTCTCGCTTTTATTGGTTATGGAAAAGAAGAAAGTAATACCGTTTTAGAGCTTACATATAATTGGGATAAGGATAGCTACGACCTAGGCAATGCTTACGGACATATAGCTATTGAATTTGATGATATTTACAAAGCATGTGATGCGATAAAAGCTGCTGGCGGTAATGTGAGTCGCGAACCAGGCCCTGTAAAAGGCGGCACAACAGAAATTGCCTTTGTTAAAGACCCTGATGGCTATTCAATTGAGCTTATTCAGAAAAAAGAAAATATGAGTGAGTTTTAATAATTTGTTTAAAAGTAAAGGTGCCCTTGGCACCTTTTACCGTAATTGACTATCTTTACTGGCACGACGATTGACGCCATTCAATTTTTTACCCTGAGCTTCGAGTTCGCTTTGGCACGAAACACAATACCTCACCCCGGGCAAAGCTAATCTTCTCGCTTGAGGGATTTTACAATCACATTCATCACAATACTCAGCACTGGCTCCAGATATTAAGTTTTGCCTTGCATATTGCACTGCATCATTGACACTCGCATCAATTTGATCTTGAATTGCGCCATCACGCGCCCAACCACTGGCCATAATTATCTCCTAAAATAGTAATAGGTTAGTTTTATGCTAGCAATGGAATGCTTTATTAGTGCTGAATAAAAAAAGCAGCTAAAAAGCTGCTTTATCATACCGATGATTCAATTTTAAAGGCTGTAGTCAACAACCTTCATACCTAATTTTTCAAGCTCTGGACGAAGTTTTTTAGCATCACCCACTACTAAATAAATCATGTCTTTAGTATTTAAATGTTTTTTAGCCAAGGCGTTAACTTCTTCTTTACTAATAGTACTAACAATCTTATTTCTTTCTTTTACAAAGCTAGGTTTTAAATCGAACTCTAATATTTGTGCCAAAAAGCCAAGTTTTGCGTTAGGCGTTTCGTATTTAAGGGCATCTTTTTGGTTAATAGCTTTACGCATAAACATAAGCTCTTCGTCTGTTACGCCATTTTTAGCGTAATTATTAAGCTCATTAGTAAACTCGGTAATAGACGCAGCAGTCGAATCAGCTCTTACTGCTGCAGAGGCTGTAAAACCACCTGATGTTTTATCACCCCAAAAACGTGAACGAGCACCATATGTATAGCCTTTATCCTCTCGAAGGTTTAAGTTAATACGGCTATTAAACGTTCCACCCAAAGCGAAGTTCATTAAATTTGCTTTAAAAAACTCACCTGTAATATCTTCAACCATATCGCGTTTACCGATACGAATTTCTGATTGCGGCGCACCGGGTTTATCTACAAGATAAATTACGTTTGTTTGAACGTTAGGCTCGGTAAAGTCTACATCAAAACTTTGGCCTTTACCTTGCCAGTTAGCAAGTGCTGATTTAACTTTTGGTTCGACAGCAGCTTCACTTAAATCTGACACTATAATGACTTGAGCGCCTTGTGGTTTAAAGTTGGCTTTATAAAAGCTTTTAACATCAGCAAGTGTAATTGCTTCTATACTTTGCACAGTGCCACTGCTAGGCAAAGAAGCTATACTGGTACCATATAGCAACTTGCTATATGTATTTGAGGCTAAATAGCCAGCATCTTTCATTGAATGTTGAATATTTTGAATGCTTTGTTGTTTGTTGCGTTCAAAATCTTCACTGTTAAATGCTGGTTTAAATAGCTTTTCTTCAACTAATTTTAAAGTTGCATCTAGATTCTTTGTTAAACTAGATACATATATATTGGTATGAGTCTTGTCTGAGTAAATACTAATTTGGCTTCCTAGCTTTTCTAGTGCATTACTCATTTGCTCCGTTGTATAGTTTTGTGTGGACTCACTCATAAGTGATGCCGTCATTGACGATAAACCCACTTTACTGCTCTGCTCGTTATAAAAGCCACCCGGTACTTTAATAAATACAGCCGTAGTGGGTGTTTCGGTGCTTTGAGTGCCTAATATTTTAATACCGTTGTCGGTCTTAGTTTGCCAAAGCGCAGGTACGTCTACAGCAGGGTTTACACCCGCTACAGGCTGAACACTTCTATCAAACGTATCAACAGCTCTTCGGGCGACTAGATCATCAGCAGAGGTTGTAGATGGGCCGCCAAAGTCATGCTTTTTAGGAGTGAAATTATCTGGAGCGGCTATAAGCTGAGTTTGCCCTTCTGGTACTACACTCATAATAACTGCTGACTTACCTTTAATGTATTGATTAAATACACGCATAACATCTGCTTTTGTCACACTGTTATAGCGTGAAATTTCAGCCTTAGTTGAGTTTGGATTGCCCGTAAATGTTTCTGATGCGGCAAGTTGAGATACCTTCCCAGATACGCTTTGTAAGCCAAATATTGCACCTGATTCTATTTTTGCTTTTACTTTGTCTAAATCATCTTGTTTAACACCGCGCTTTTCAAATTCAGTAAATGAATCACGTATAATTTTTTCCATATCAGCTAACGTTTTACCTGATGTGGGGTTTGGTAAAGCATAAATACTAATTGAGCATGATAACTCTTGGCATGGGTGATTGGCACTGGCTTGAACTGCAAGTTGAGTCTTTACTAAGTTTTTATAAAGTAATGAGTTATTGCCACCACCTAAAATTTCGGCAAGTATATCTAGTGGTGCTTCATCCTCAGAGCGAGCATAAGTCGTTGGAAAACTCATTGCCAGTAAAGGTAAATGAACTTTATCTTCCATCGATATATATCTATCTGCATCAAGTGTTACTGCTGTTTTTTCAACTTTAGGTATTTCAGGTCCTTTAGGGATTGGTCCAAAATATTTAGTTACTAGTGGCAATATTTCATTGGCACTAATGTCACCACCAATGGTAAGAGTTGCATTATTAGGACCATACCATTTTAAAAAGAATGCTTTTAAATCATTAACATTCACACGATTTAGATCGTCCATAAATCCAATAACAGGCCACGAATACGGATGTCCATCTGGGTACATTGCTTGTGCCATACGCTCACCTAAACGACCATAAGGACGATTATCGATACGTTGACCTCGTTCATTTTTTACAGTTTCTCGTTGTACTTCAAATTTTTCTTGAGTCACAGCATCTAATAAAAAGCCCATTCTGTCAGACTCTAACCACAACATCTTTTCTAACTGATTTACAGGCACTGTTTCAAAGTAATTAGTACGGTCTGAATTAGTCGTACCATTTAAAGTACCACCTGCTTCTGAGATTATTTTAAAGTGCTCTTCGTCTGCAACATTTTCAGATCCTTGAAACATCATATGCTCAAAAAAATGAGCAAAACCTGACTTACCAAGTTCTTCACGAGCAGATCCAACATGATAAGTAACATCAACGTGCACAAGTGGATCTGAATGATCTTCATGCACTATAACTGTTAGACCATTATCAAGTTTATATTTTTTATAAGGTATGTTGATATCGTTAGGATTAGCTTGAACAGATTCTATGAGTGTAACGCCTGGAATTGATACCTCTGCTACTGTATTTTTATCAATTGCTTGGGTTGAGCTATTACAAGCAGCTAACCCTGATGCTAATAATACTGCAAGTGCTATTTTTGAGAGTTTCATTTTTTAGTCCATTTTTAATTAACTCAATGAGTTTAAGGACTAAGTAGACTTACAACAAGTCGTATCGGAATGAGATTGCTATGGTTTTGTAACTAAGTGTAAACACTTAATCTTTACGAGAAGATAAAATTTAGGAGGAAATTTATGGATATCCTAATAACACTTCACTTGCGTATTGAATAAGTAAATGGCGCCTCAAAGAGATTAGTACTCTAATAACGTCGTGCATAGTAGAGTGTGGTGTCACACTGCTAATACATTACTTAAAATAAGTAAGTGGCGTCCCCAAGGGGATTCGAACCCCTGTTACCGCCGTGAAAGGGCGGTGTCCTAGGCCTCTAGACGATGGGGACACATAAATGTGTCACTAGGACAACTGAATGGTTTAACTCGTTTCAGGCGAGCTTTCTTAATAACACTACACTAACTATTAAAAAAGTAAGTGGCGTCCCCAAGGGGATTCGAACCCCTGTTACCGCCGTGAAAGGGCGGTGTCCTAGGCCTCTAGACGATGNGGACACATAANTGTGTCACTAGGACAACTGAATGGTTTAACTCGTTTCAGGCGAGCTTTCTTAATAACACTACACTAACTATTAAAAAAGTAAGTGGCGTCCCCAAGGGGATTCGAACCCCTGTTACCGCCGTGAAAGGGCGGTGTCCTAGGCCTCTAGACGATGGGGACACATAAATGTGTCACTAGGACAACTGAATGGTTTAACTCGTTTCAGGCGAGCTTTCTTAATAACACTACACTAACTATTAAAATAGTAAGTGGCGTCCCCAAGGGGATTCGAACCCCTGTTACCGCCGTGAAAGGGCGGTGTCCTAGGCCTCTAGACGATGGGGACACATAAATGTGTCACTAGGACAATTGATAAGTTAAACTCATATCATGAGTTGCTAAGGTAATGCGTAATCCACAAGTAAAGACTCGAGCTTTAATTGTTACGCTATTCTCTTGGTAAAACCACCTCTAGCTAAAGCTAGATGGCGTCCCCAAGGGGATTCGAACCCCTGTTACCGCCGTGAAAGGGCGGTGTCCTAGGCCTCTAGACGATGGGGACGCAGAAAACTGCTACCCTAGGACATTACACTAATTTTTGGTGGAGCCATGCGGGATCGAACCGCAGACCTCTTCACTGCCAGCGAAGCGCTCTCCCAGCTGAGCTATGGCCCCAACATAATCAATACTCGCTGTGATAAACACGTCGTGTATCGCTTAGTGCGGGGCGCATTCTATGCACCACCCAAAATAAAGTCAACAGTTTTTTACCTAGCTTTATTTAAATGGTTTAATTTTCAACAAACTGGCTATCAAGCGTGCTAAAAATCACAATTTAGACAAAATCTCTCATAGGGAGCTTATAATAACACCATAATCCTAAAGCCTTTTATTAAAACCTCCCTACCCCTATTAACTTCTTAAGTTGTATTATAAATAAAAGGTATACATTTATATGCAAATTAAGTTTAAGCTAATTTTTTTTAAACTTGCAGCCAAAATTAAGATCTGTTTTATCTAGAGGGCAATTTATTGGCTGGGCGAGGCTTAAGTATTTGGGGCTTCATATATAAGTAAGAACAAATAAATTTAGTAAAACTTCTGCGCCCTACTTTAATCCCTTAATTACATTTTATGTGAGCGGCACATACCTGGCATTCATTAAGTGATGCCGCTTTTTAACAATAAACACAATTTACAATTTCTGTATTGCCTAAACAGCAAGCACAACTACAAATTTAACTTTTAAAGATAAATACTCGCAAGCTACACATAAAAATATTAGAAAACTTTAGGGCGTGTTTATTTAAAGAGTTAAATTGAAACGTGTTTAACCATTTTATATAAGAGGCGTGTACTTATTAAACCTACCAGAACCATTTGTTCTCGACTTATGCTCAAAACTATAACTTGTATAAACTATAGAGTTTTTAACAAAACACGCCTAATGCATTTAAAAAATAATTGTCGCTTGTAAAGTAATACCCCATTTCACCAGTGCCTATTGCTGTTTATTTGAACGGACACTGTGAAATTGCTGGTAAAATAGACGCAACTCATATCTCGTTGTTTATAAAACCTTCATTCAGTACATTTTTATCATTCAAGTGTTGACACATTTCCAACTCTATCTATAATAGCGCCCCACAACAACGCAGCAATGTGAAGTTGTTTAGATGTGGGTGATTAGCTCAGTTGGGAGAGCATCGCCCTTACAAGGCGAGGGTCACTGGTTCAAGTCCAGTATCACCCACCACTTTTTATAAGTGTTCACATCTAATTTCTATATGAGTTGTTAGCTCAGTTTAGAAAAAGAGAGCATCACCGCTATCTACAAGTAACGGCGAGGTTCACTGGTTAAAGTCCAGTACTATTTTTAATAGTAGCGTTTAATTTATATGTGGGTGATTAGCTCAGTTGGGAGAGCATCGCCCTTACAAGGCGAGGGTCACTGGTTCAAGTCCAGTATCACCCACCACATATAAAACCTATCATTATATTAATAGTCACGTTTTAAATTGTAATATGGGTCGTTAGCTCAGTTGGGAGAGCATCGCCCTTACAAGGCGAGGGTCACTGGTTCAAGTCCAGTACGACCCACCATTCTTAGAGTGGTGCATATTACAAAAATCTAAATGAGCGGTTAGCTTAGTTAGAAAAAGAGAGCATCACCGCTATTTACAAATAACGGCGAAGTTCACTGGTTAAAGTCCAGTACTATTTATTTTAATAGTAGCGTTTAATTTTATATGTGGGTGATTAGCTCAGTTGGGAGAGCATCGCCCTTACAAGGCGAGGGTCACTGGTTCAAGTCCAGTATCACCCACCACATATAAACCTATTATTATGTTAATAGTCGTTTTTAAAATTTAATATGGGTCGTTAGCTCAGTTGGGAGAGCATCGCCCTTACAAGGCGAGGGTCACTGGTTCAAGTCCAGTACGACCCACCATTCTTAGAGTGGTGCATATTGAATATATAATTTGGGTGATTAGCTCAGTTGGGAGAGCATCGCCCTTACAAGGCGAGGGTCACTGGTTCAAGTCCAGTATCACCCACCAAATTATATTAAGCATTTAGTATATAAGTTTTAGATAAAAGTCATACCTAATTATATGTGGGTGATTAGCTCAGTTGGGAGAGCATCGCCCTTACAAGGCGAGGGTCACTGGTTCAAGTCCAGTATCACCCACCACATATAAACACTACAGAACATCTAAATAATTCCTACTATTCATTATAAAAATCCACTCGGATAATTAACCCAATTGTAAGAAAAAGAAAGCATCGCCGCCCTTTACAAATAATGGCGAGGGTCACTGGTTCAAGTCCGGTATCACCCACCACATATAAACACTTCAGAACATCTAAATAATTCCTACTATTCATTATAAAAATCCACTCGGGTAATTAACCCAATTGTAAGAAAAAGAAAGCATCGCCGCCCTTTACAAATAAATATCCTTTATTAAGTACTCTTGTTTAATATCTCTTAAACTTTACTGTTTAAAATCCATCTTGATATTTACCATGCTTACTCAATTTAAAATGCTGATTTATAGCCAGCTAAATGTATGAATATAAATTAATCTTCTAATAACCTCGGCTAATAGTTAAATTCCCTTGTAAGCAGCTAAACTGTTGATTATAGTCTGTGTTAAATCTAATAACGTTTAAGCCAATGCCCACTAAGATCTATGCAAAAGCCAAAATACTGATAGTTGAAGAGCAACCATTAGCTCAAAGCTATATGAAACAGTCGTTAGAAAGGCTTGGCTTTCGGCAGCTGCGTTTTGCTGATCATGCAACTTCGGCAAAAGAACAGTGTTTGAGTGAACAATTTGATTTAATAGTGTGTTCGTTTAATTTAAGCAAACAACAAGATGGTTATCAGCTTTACGAAGAGCTACGTGTTAAACAACTAATTAAAAACTCAACGGGTTTTATTTTTATATCTGCAGAAACCAGCG
Source organism: Pseudoalteromonas carrageenovora IAM 12662 (assembly GCF_900239935.1). Taxonomy (NCBI): domain Bacteria; kingdom Pseudomonadati; phylum Pseudomonadota; class Gammaproteobacteria; order Alteromonadales; family Pseudoalteromonadaceae; genus Pseudoalteromonas; species Pseudoalteromonas carrageenovora. The sequence goes on along the minus strand of NZ_LT965928.1, from coordinate 1,235,945 downwards.
GGTCACTTGTCCATAGTGTTTTAGAGCTTCAGCCCGACGACTTTTTAGTAAAACCCTTCACCGTACAAGAACTTAAAACTCGTATAGAACGAATTCTTAAACGTAAACATGACTTACAAACCGTCTATACGTTTATTGACGATGGTAACGATTCTAAAGCAGTAAAGTATATAGATTCTGCGCTTGATAAAAATAATAGCTACAGCCCTATATTGCTTCGCTTAAAAGGGGACGTCCTACTTCGCTTAAAAAGAAACGAAGAAGCAAAAGACTTTTTTAAATCAGTGCTTGATATACAAAAGTTTGCTTGGGCTAAAGTCGGTTTAGTAGAAGCATTAATTGCCAATAATGAGCATATACTAGCGCAGCGTATGTTAAAAACTATGCTGGAACGCCATGAAACACGCTTAGTTGCGCTCGACTTACTGGGGCGTTTAGAAATAAAACTTAGTAAATTTGAATTAGCACAGGAATTTTTAAGTCAAGCGGTTGATATCGCCCCTCGAAATATTTCCCGTCAGAAGTCGTTAAGTAATGTATCGTTGATTAATCACGACTACGAAAAGAGCTATTTAACGCAAAAAGAAATCGCCAGTTATGCAAAACATTCAATACACGACAACCCCGACATTTACCTAAATGCGGCTCGTGCAGGTATCGACTTTGCGTTAACGACTGATCAAACAGATCAAATTCAGCGTATTTCTCGTCAAACTAATAAATATATTAACGACTTAAAACAACAATTTCCTAATAACACTAATCAAGCACAAATTGATGTATTAAATGCTCGACTACATTATTTAAAAGATGAACATCAAAAAGCTAAAAAACTAATAGAGCAACTTGATGAAGACGACTCACATATTCGCTCTGTAGATGGAGCACTTGATAAAGCAAAAGCATTTCATGAGCTTGGTTTTCACCAAAAAGCACAAACTTTGTTTACTCAAATTATTAGCCATTGCGAGCGCCACCCAACAGTAAGCGACACTACTTATCTGCGTTATATTCAACAACAGCAAAGTGAACGTAGAGATATTAAAATGGGCCCTAAAGAACTTAACAACCATGCGGTTAGTCAGTTCAACAAAGGTCAGTTAAATATGGCGTTAGAAGCGTTTACACAAGCATTTAGAGTTATGCCACGTAATCCTAGCATTGCGCTTAATTTATTACAGTGCTTGTTTGATTCAACCAAACAAAAAGGCGGCACTTTTAACCTGGCTATCGCCAAAAAATGCTACGCCCTTTTGAGTAAATCATCACTACCTACAGATCAGGCGCAAAGATTAGACAAAATCTTACTTATGGCCAAAGAAATGAAGCTCGATATTCAAAATCCAGACAAATAGGATTTTATAGCTTTTTCATTGCTGCAGCGTTTACGCAATAACGTAAACCAGTAGGCTGAGGCCCATCAGGAAATATGTGCCCTAAGTGCGCATCACACACATTACAAACCACTTCTACGCGCTGCATACCGTGGCTTGAATCACTCACGTACCCTATTGCCTCAATAGCGGCTGGTTGGGTAAACGAAGGCCAACCTGTACCGCTATCAAACTTTTCATCCGCGTCAAATAATAAGTTCTCACAACATACGCATGCATATTTGCCTGGCTCTAATAATGTGCAACTTTGAGAGCTATGTGGACGTTCAGTGCCTTTTTTACGAGTAACATAGTATTGGTCTTCACTAAGGAGCTCTCGCCATTGCTCGTCGCTTTTCACAACCTTTTTAGCGGGAGTTGGATTGCCATTGTTAGCAAAATTAATAACATCGTTCCATTTCAACATAACAGCCTCATAAATAATTAAATAGCATTAGGGTGTTAGCCTAATTAAGGTAGAGGTAAACTAAAGTAAATTAAAGCGTTTTAAATACACTATCACCCGCTTTGATTTATCCAAAATGTATTGTTTGCTTCTCAGATTCAGTGAGTATACGTTTAACAAATGCATCTAGCTCAGTACTTTTCGCCGGTAGGCTCACACTTAACTGACGATCATTACTGCTGTGTATTATTAGCTCATCACTTTTACTTTCAACACGTTCAATATTACTAATAACCAACCAATGCGGGCCGTGCTTTTTATCAAAAAAGCCTGTTAGGCTAAACAACATAAGATGCTGTGCGTCGCGTTGAATAAAATTATCTAATCGATTTCTCGCTTTAAATAACGCCGTTAACCTATAAAAACTAGAACAAAGTACAAAAAGCCACACACCAAATAAAAACTTAAACCACATGTACTCACTAAGATTAGTGCTTAACGCAAGCACTAAAAGCACCAAAGCGATAACCGACACCACCATCGCTATTTTTTTATTTACAGCGTCCATTTCAATCCTTTGTAATTAATTTTTTTCTTCAGCTGCTTTTTCTGTGGGCTCAGGCCAATCGTTAAAAAACACGGTTAAATAACGACTCTTAGCCAAATACCACAGTACCCACAAAACAATAACCATTTGTACCGCTAAAAATAGCGAAAACCGATAATGGCTATGAGCCACCTGTATACTGAGCCACGCTAAATCAATCACAGCGCACAAAATAAGTGGCCAGCGCATATGGCGCCATACTTTTGCTAATTTTTCACTCGCGCTGTGTGAATCTCTTGGCCGGCGCAAACAAAACAATACCGTAGGTACAATCGCAATGGCACCAATAGTAATAGCAATAAAAAAATCATTTTTGGTTTTAAAGAATAACGACATTAAATCAAGTTCTGGTCTGCGGCTAAGGGCCGCTATCACCCAAATAAAATATGAGCGCAGTAATACCAGCACACTTAAATGAAATGCAATGGGCGTACGGTAACTCCCGTATTTGTCCCAGTACTCTGGCCCATATCGGCTCATTATTTTTTATCCTAACCGTTATATTTTTCAAACAAGGCAATTAAATCTTCTTCGCTAAGTATTTCAATACCTAAATCCTGTGCTTTGGTAAGTTTTGAGCCTGCTTTTTCACCTGCCACTAAGGCATCTGTTTTAGCCGACACACTGCCGGCCACTTTTGCACCTAGTTGCTGTAAACGGGCTTTTGCGTCATTTCGATTTAATGTATTTAATGTCCCCGTAAGTACATACGTTAAATCAGCCAAAGGTTGCTCACCTTTTGATGGTGCACTAAGCGCAGGCCAATTAATACCTTGCTCTATCAACGCATTAACTACATCAACATTATGTTGCTCATCAAAAAAGCCACGAACATGAGTTGCTACAATAGCGCCTACATCACTTACTTGCGTTAAACTATCTATGCTGGCATTTGTTACATTTTCAAGGGTTAAAAAGTGATTAGCTAAGTTTTGTGCAGTTGCTTCACCTACTTCTCTAATGCCTAAAGAGTATAAAAATTTAGCAAGCGTAGTGGCTTTTGCATCCTCAAGCGCACCGACTAAATTTTTAGCCGATTTAGGACCCATACGTTCAAGCGATTCAAAATGGCCTTGTTTCAAAATAAACAAATCTGCGGGCGTTTTAACCAGCTCTCTATCGACCAATTGATCAACTATTTTATCGCCTAAGCCGTCAACATCTAGCGCTTTGCGTGAGGCAAAGTGCTTAATAGCCTGTTTGCGCTGTGCCGGGCATACAAGGCCCCCAGTACAACGGGCTACAGCTTCACCTTCCACTTTTTCTACGTGGGAGTCACAAATTGGGCACGTTTTAGGAAACTCAATATCGCGAGCATCGTCAGGGCGGCGCTCAAGCACTACTTGTGTAATTTGTGGAATTACATCGCCAGCACGGCGAATAATAACGGTATCCCCAACTTTTACACCCAAACGGGCAATTTCATCACCATTATGAAGCGTGGCATTTGAGACCGTAACACCGCCAACAAATACGGGCTCTAAACGGGCAACCGGTGTTATTGCACCGGTACGACCAACCTGAAACTCTACATCGAGTAATTGAGTAACCTCTTCTTGCGCCGGAAATTTATACGCAATAGCCCAGCGCGGAGCACGTGCTACAAACCCTAAACGCTCTTGTAAGGCTTTTTCGTTTATTTTAATTACTACGCCATCAATTTCATATTTAAGCTCGCCACGGCGCGTTAAAATATCGCTATAATATTCAAGTGCCGCTTGAGTGCCTTCTAACAATTTAGTTTCTGGGCAAAGTGGTAATCCCCAATCGGTTAATTTAGCCAATTGCTGGTAATGATCCTCAGGGATGCTGCCATCGGCAACCAAACCTGTACTATAAGCATAAAACATCAACGGGCGTTTAGCGGTAATTTTTGAATCAAGCTGGCGCAAACTTCCAGCTGCGGCATTACGTGGATTTACAAACACTTTATCACCGCGTTTTTGCGCTTCAGTATTTAATTTATCAAAGCCAGCACTATCCATAAATACTTCGCCGCGCACTTCAAGCTCTGCAGGATAATCGCCACGCAGCTTTAGTGGTACATTACGAATTGTTTTTACATTTTGGGTAATGTTTTCACCTGTAAATCCATCCCCTCGCGTTGCTGCTTGCACTAATACACCATCACGGTAAATAATAGAGACTGCTAGGCCATCTAGTTTTGGTTCACAGCAAAAAGTAAGCTCGCCTGTACTCATTAAACGCTCTTTTATACGGCGATTAAACGCACTGAACTCTTCTTCGCTAAAAGCATTATCGAGCGATAACATAGGCACTTGGTGAGCAACTTGTTCAAATTTACTCAAAGCTGCCCCGCCCACTTTTTGAGTTGGCGAATCGGGTGTTAAAAATTCTGGGTGCTGGGTTTCAAGTGCACTGAGTTCGCGTAATAGCCTATCGTATTCAGCATCTGGGATGCTTGGGGTATCAAGCACATAATAATTGTAGTTGTGCTGCTCTAAAGTACTACGAAGATGATTAACTTGCTCACTAATGCTGCTAGACATTTAAACCTCAAAAAACATAAAAAAAGCCACTTTTAGTTAAGTGGCTTAATAAAAAATAATGTATGCGTATTAATTACGCAGAAAATGCACGAACCTGCTCAACATATTGACGAACTCGGTCAACACTCATTTCTTCACGCTCGGCATCTAAAATTTGTGCGCCAAACTCATCAGCAATTTTTTTAGCCGCGCTGTGCAACATATTAAACGCTGCAAGCCCATCGCCTTCGCAAGGCAAAGTCATAAATAAGCTCACACCCGCTGTGCTAAATTGTTCCATATTGTCTATATCAAACGTGCCTGGGTTGTACATATTTACCAGTCTGAATAACACTGGTCCTTGGCCTGCTGGGTCAATATGACGATTAAAAAAACCTTCTTCTGAATACTTAAAGCCTAAAGTGTTCACTGCTGGCAATAATTTACTGCCCTGCATAGTTAACCCTTCTGGCATTTGTATATGCACAATTACAAAGTCAGACATCTCAACTGGCGCAGTTTCTTCGCTTTGTGGCTGGGCTTCTGGCTCTTGCACAATTTCCAAATCATCTTCAATTGGAATTTCTGGAACACTTGTATCCATTTGTGGCTCGTTAGCATCAAAGTTAAGCTCACCAAATTGCGGCTCATCGCGCTGGGTAACTTCTGGCTCTTTTGGCTGTGCGGCCGGTGTATGAGATGGAGTCTCTTGCATTGGTTCTACCCGCTCGCTAGCAGGTACTTCTGGGCTGTCTTTTTTTCTAACTGACCATAAACCATGTACTAATAAGCCACCTATGACAAATACACTGATCACGATTAAAACCCATCTTAGTTCTTCGGCCATCCCCTCACCTTTTATTATTTGATATGCCTAAACCTGTGCATTAGTAAAATACTAATACGCTTAAATTAAAATATTATGTGTGTGCAAGTTGCACTGCTTGTTCTATATCAACTGCTACCATTCGTGAAACGCCTGGCTCTGCCATAGTAACGCCAGTTAATCGCCCTGCCATTTCCATCGCAATTTTATTATGACTAATATAAATAAACTGCACTGATTGTGACATTTCTTCAACCAAACGGCAAAAACGAACCACATTGGCATCATCAAGCGGTGCATCTACCTCGTCCAGCATACAGAATGGAGCTGGATTGAGCCTGAATATAGAAAACACTAATGATAATGCGGTCAGCGCTTTTTCTCCACCACTTAACAAATGAATTGTTGAATTTTTCTTGCCGGGTGGTCGTGCCATTATACTAACACCACTTTCGAGTAAATCGTCACTGGTTAACTCTAAATATGCACTCCCACCACCAAATACTTTTGGAAATAGCTCTGCAAAGTCTTCGTTAACTTGATCAAAGGTCGCTTTAAAGCGTGTTTTTGTCTCAATATCTATTTTACGAATGGCACCTTCGAGAGTATTTAGCGCTTTGGTTAAATCATCTAATTGGTTATCTAGGTATTCACTACGCTGCTTTGCAAGGTCAAACTCTTCTATTGCAGCTAAATTTACGGCGCCTAATTTTTCAAGCTGATTAGTTATTCCCGTTAACTGGTTTTGCGCGGCACTTAAACTTAAAGAGTCAGGTAATGCTTCGAGTATGTGCTTTAAGTTTTGTTTTAGCTCATCTAATGGCTCAAGCGCGGCTTGTGCTTTGATAAGTAAGCTTTGTTCTTCAATGGTGAGTTTTTGATGCTGCTCTTGTAAACCCACCAGCTCACCTTGTGAACTCTTAAGGCTCGCTTGCTTTGTATTTAAGCTTTCTTTAGCTTGAGCAAGTTTACTTTGAAGCGATATTAGCACCTGCTCACCTTGCTTGTGTTGCTCAAGCAAGCTTGTAATTTTATCTGTGAGTTCTTGCTCTGGAATGAGGAGCTCTTCTATTTCCTCAAGTAACTCTTTAGCACCTTCACTTGCACTTTTATGCTCTTGCTTTGCATGGTTAAGTTTAGTTTGGCTTAGTTGCCATTCACTTTGTATTTTTTGTTCGTATAAACTACTTTGATGCGCTTGCGTTTTATATTGCTCAAGCGTGGTTACAGCTTGGCTATACTGCGACTCACTTTGTATTCGAGCATTATTTGCATTTGCTAAATCATCAGTTAAATTAAGCTGCTGCTGTTTCATTACTTCAAGCACTTGCACTTGTTCATCGCACGTTTTTAATAACTGTGTGTGCTCAGTTGTTAATGTCAGCTTTTGCTGTTCAAGTTTTTCTAATTGTTGTAAGTGCTGAGCAACCTGCTCTTTAAGCATGTCGCTACGCGTTGTGGCTATGGCAATATTTTGTGCAAGTTGATGTATAGCCTCTTTAAGCTCGTTTAATTCATTACTTTGCTGTGTTTGCTGGGCTTTGCAATCGTCAAACTGCTGTTGTATGTTTTGCAGCGCTTGTTGTGAAGCATTTAATTGTATTGTTTTTTCTTTTAGCTGTTTATGCTTTAAAAGCTGAGAGTTATCGGCGTTTTTATCGGCACTAACATGCCAATTTCGAGCATGAAGCGCACCTGTTCTATCCATCACCGCAATATAAAAATCATCTTTTAGCAATGTTAAATCTGCGACTTCGCTATAAGCAATGCGTGTGAGTAAATCAGGGTAAACGCCCTTATTAACAAATGCAGCTAAGCTGTTTTTTGGCGCAGCTTTCTTACTTTGCCAAACACTGTTATTACTTTGCTGTTTAGTTACATGTAAATGCTCAAGTGATTGCAAGGCTTGTTCAATTACGTGCTCAAACCCTTCTTTAACTACTAATTGTTTAAATAAATTTTGGCTCTGAGCATTTTTATCTTCAAGTCCGAGGCTACTCGTCAAACCAGCTATACTGGCTTTTAGCTCGTTAAGGTGCTGTAAGTTATCTTCAAGCTGCTTTTGTGCTTGCTCAACTAAATTATTCTGCTCTGCAAGTTCAGCACTGCAATGCGACTGCGTAGTTTGCTTACTGGCAAGTTCTTGAGTGAGGGCTTGGCGCCTTTGTGTTTGCTCAACTAGCTGCTGCTCTATATCGCTACTTTTAAGTTCATTAATTTGCTGTTGCACTTGGCTTAGCTGATTACTTACATGCTCACGTGCTTGAACGCTTTGATTAATCGTACTTTGCTGCAATTGCGCTTTGCTATTATGTTCAAGCTGCTGCTCATTTAAAGCTTGCCACACACGCGTAGTTTGCAGCTTTTCATCAGCTAATAACTCTAATGTTTGAGTCAACTCATCAACTTTTTCCGTGCACATTAAGCTTTGCTCTGTGGCGTCTTGCAAGGTAATTTCGAGTTGTTCACATACACTTTGCTGCTGTAATTTGAGCTCTAAGCTTTGCGATTGACGTAGCTCTAGCTTTACACGATTTTGTTTAAGCGTTTGTGTTTGTTGTTTAATATTTATTTGTTGCTGCTCAGCACGGGTCAACTCTGTGTGAGTAACGTGTTGCTGATGCTGCGCGTCGCTTAATTTATCTTGTTGTGCTTGAACTTGCCCCTCTAGGCTTGCAAGTACGTCATCGTGCCCTGAGTGCGCCGTTTTAAAAAACGTTATTTGCTCATTCAGCTTTTTAATTTGTATGCTTTTTTCGAGCTGTTGTTGATGCAGCTTTTGCCATTTTAAAACAGCAATTTGACCTTTTAAAGTGCGCTCTTGCGCCTTGAGCTCTCGGTATTTTTTAGCATCAACCGATTGCACAGCAAGTTTATCAAGTTGAGTTTGCAGCTCTTTGCGCACATCAAGTAATCGCTCTAGGTTTTCGCGGGTACTTTTAATACGTGTTTGGGTTTCGCGGCGGCGCTCTTTGTATTTAGACACACCGGCGGCTTCTTCTAAAAATACCCGCAGCTCTTGCGGTTTACTTTCTATTAATCGCGAGATCATCCCTTGCTCAATAATCGCGTAGCTACGCGGCCCAAGCCCTGTGCCTAAAAATATATCGGTAATATCGCGCTTACGACATTTGCTACCGTTTAAAAAATACAGCGATTGCCCGTCACGAGTTACTAAGCGTTTAATTGCAATTTGATTACGATCGGCAAAAGTATTGGGTGTATCACCTTGGGTATTATCAAAAATCAGCTCTACAGAGGCTTGCGAGATAGGTTTACGATTAGTTGATCCATTAAAAATAACATCGGTCATGGCATCGCCACGTAAGTTTTTAGCAGAGCTTTCACCAAGCACCCATCGCACTGCATCAATAACGTTAGATTTGCCGCAGCCATTAGGGCCAACAACACACGTCATTTGATCAGGAAATGGAATTTTAGTGGGCTCTACAAACGATTTAAAGCCCGCTAATTTGATAGTGCTTAAGCGCATCTTATTGTTATTACCGATTATTATTGTTATTAATTACAAACAATTTAACTCATAAACAGTTAAAAAGTTAAGCTTGGCGTTTAAAGTTATCTAAAATAATACCGGTGGCCATTGCCACATTAAGTGACTCTGCACCGCCAAAAGCAGGTATGGTTATTTTGTCGCTCACTAATTTTGCACACTGCTCGCGTATTCCATGCGATTCACTGCCCATAAGCAAAACACCCTCACCACTGAATTGTGTCTTATGCACACTTTTCCCATCTAAAAACGCGCCATATATTGGCAAGTTTAAAGTTTGTAAATATTCAGGTAATTCAACTTGGCTTACAGATACTCTTACAAACGAGCCCATAGTGGCACTAATCGTTTTAGGATTGTAAGCATCGGCGCTGTCGGTACTCGTTACAATATGTTTAATCCCATACCAATCAGCAACTCTAATAATAGTGCCTAAATTGCCCGGATCTGATACGCCATCAAGAGCAAGAATTAACCCATTATTTTTTGGAAGCGCTGCATTTGGCATATTAACAATAGCAATTGCGGCATTGTTACTTACCAGCGTACTTGCTTTGGTGAGTTGCTCTTCTTGTGCTTCAATTAATTGTGTGTGGGGATATTGGCTTTGATGAGCATTTATAAACGCCTGCGTAGCGAATATATCAACCGCTTTTAATGGGCTGTTTAACAACTCAAGTACGTTTTTTTCACCTTGTACAAGGTATTGATTATATTGCTTTCGGTACTTTTTTTGGCCAAGTTGGCGAATAAGTTTGAGTTGGTTTTTTGAAATCATAACAGCCCCATAAATTTATCCCCGAAGTATAACAGATTTAACAAACACATCTGAACTTCAAAAACGTGAAAACGCTGATTAAGCCTCCGCTATTTTTTTTGCGCTTCGCTCAAAGGTAAGGTTAATACGCATAAACATGCCTTTTATTGCCTCTACTTGGCTTGTTTCGCCTGCGACATCTACTAGTTCTGCGTATAAAGCGTCTGATATATTTTTAAATTCATTATTACTCCTACCCTTAGTCGCGAGTAAAAAAGCATCTGCAAGGGCTTGTTGCCAGCTAATAAGTTGCTTTAAATCTTTGCCCGCAAGATTTGTACAAATAGACTGCAAGCGAATAGATGCATGCCCAACATTTAAAGCGGTTAATGCTAAATCGGTGATCGCCCGTGTATGCGAGCCTTGATCATAGTTGGTTAAACGTAATAAGCGGTCAGACATTCTGCGGTTATACCAAATGGCAGCCGTACGCTGCTGGTGTATTTGTAGTAGGTCGTGATGCGTTGTTTTAAATACTCTATGCACAAGTAAACGCACGCTTGGCCCAGTAATTAAGTGAAACACCCAAAATAAAATACTCACACCGGCAAAAATTGCCATTGCTGCACTTAAAGTATAATCGATAGAAAACGCTAAACTCATGTCGGTACTTGGGCGTACTAAAATAGAAAACGGAATACAAAACCCTAATCCATAAGGCAGTGTTGCTCTATCAGCAAGTAACAATAAACCTAAAAAGTAAGGCCCCGCCAGTACCAAAATTAAAATCTCTAGCTGCCCGCCACTTTGTGAAAGTAAATTAAGCGCATAAAAAACAGTGACGAACGAGGCAACAGCAATACCTATTAATAAGCGCTTTAAAACTACCTTTAACATGGCAAGAGGTATACGCGCTAACATGATTGAAAAAATGACTGGTAAAATCATAATCATTAATGCAGCCGATGAGCCCGTACTTACCCAAACAAATGCACCAATAATAAATACTAAGCTAGTTCTAAAGCCTACAAATATACCGGCAAGCGGGTCGCGATAACTAAGCATGCTCGGGGCATTTAATAAGCTGCTATCTCGCTTTTCAAGGGCTTTGTATGCTTTGAGTAAAATGGTTAATTCTGAGGCGATCTCTAATGCCAATGACAGCATATGAGATTCAAATGGCGAGTCGGTTTGATTATTAGCTTTTAAAGCCGATAGGTTTTTTCGGTAAATTTTTATTTCTTCTGCACAATATTCAAAGCTATCAGATTGCGCAATACGGCATAAAACATCACTCAAATTTTGCATGAGCTTCGTTAAATCTGGTGTTATTAGCTCTGTGTGACTTCGCTGCAAGCGTCCAAATATTTGTATTAAAGCAAGTAGAGAAAGCACTTTTTGTGAAACTTGGTTTGCAGCCCTAGAACGCCCCGGACCTTTAGGGCCTTCGTACCTTACTGCACTCGAATCTTCGTTTATTACACCAAGGGTGGCCATAATGGCATCTATTTGCTGATGGCGCTTTTCGTGAGTGCACTTTTTATCTATTTCGGTAACTAAATAATTTAATGTTTGATTAATAACGGCGCGAGCTTGAACTTGTAATGTTTCTTTAACTTTTACAGGCCAAAACAAATGACTCACAAGCCCCGCACAAATAGAGCCAACAACTATTTCGCTCATGCGTGATTGTGCGATATCAAATACTGCGTGGCTGCTTACAGTGGTGGGATTTGCCATTACCAAAAGGACAATGATTTCAGCTGTTACCGCCGCCATAGCAAAAGCATAAACAAAATTAGCTTGGCGAACCATTGCCGAAAGTGCTGAGTTTAATCCAAGCCATAGCGCTAAAGTTCCCAGCGCTAAATAAGGGTAAGGCATAAGCTGAGTAAGTAAAAAAATGCCAAATAAACCACCTACAACAGTGCCTATAATTTGGCAAATTGCTTTTTCTATGACTAAACCGCTTTCTGGGCGTAGCTGTAAAAATATGGCTGAAACTAACGCCCAATAAGGCCTATCGAGGTTAAGGTACATAGCAACACTTAACGACATTGCCATAGCAATAACGCCTTTTGTTGCAAAAGTAATGGCCTGCTTATTAGGAAAAAACAAATTCCTCAATACATCACCCAAGGTGTTCTCCTTAATGCGTATTGAGGTGAATTGTGGCAGTCATTCCAGCGCTAAGACGAACCTTTTCAGGTATCGAGTCTAATTTAATATCAACCGGAATACGCTGCGATAAACGCACCCAATTAAATGTTTGCTGCACCACAGGTAATAACTGCGTATTACTTTGTGTGTTCGTATTAGCGATAGCTTTACCCACACTCATTACGTGACCAGTTAGTGCATCACCGCCACTTAACAGTGATATTTTAGCTTTTTGATTATCGTGTATTAAAGGGATTTTAGTTTCTTCAAAATAGCCTGTAACGTAAAACGAGTCCGACTTAACAATTGCAAAGACTGATGAGCCTTGTGCTACGTAATTACCTTGGCGTAAGTTTAAATTAATAATTTGCCCACTCACCGGTGCATACGCTTTTGTTCTATCAAAATTTAACTGTGCTATTGCTTGCTCAGTTTTTGCAAGCTCGTAATTAGCTTTGGCTATTTTTGAATTAATGCGTGTAGACTCAAGGCCTTCTTCGCTAATGGCTTGTTGGGTATTTAAGCCTTTTCTACGTTGTAATTTATGCTTTGCCAATTCCCATGTGTATAGGGCATTTTCGGTATTTGCTTTACTTTTATCAAGCGCGGCTTGATAACGTTTATTATCAACACTAAAAAGTAAGTCACCTTTTTTAATGGTTTGCCCATCTTTAATATTTAACTCAGTCACCCACCCAGATACATCGGGCGAAACAATCACTATTTCGGCCCTTATACGGCCATCACGCGTCCATGGTGTATGCATATAATCAGTCCATACCCAGCGCCCAGCAAATACAGCGGCTATAACAACTATAACGGTTAAAAGTATACGTAGATATTTTGTCATCTAATTTATCTTCCACTGAGTAAGTAAACGGTTAGGGCCAAATAACAAATAAATAAAGACACTTCAAACCAAGCGACCTTCCATATACGGTCGTGCCAATCTAAGCGATGCAATACAAACCGTGTAATAGCCGTTAAAACAAACGCTATAGGAAAATAAACAACCAAAGGACTAAACTCTACCCCGCCTAAAACAACAGCTTGCAACATAATAAAAATCCATAGGTGTTTTGAAATGGTTAAAAATAGCGCGTGATATAAATAACTGCCTAATTATAATACTTTGCTCTTAATCTAAAATTAATATCGACACAATTTTAAACCTGATACTTTTACATATAGCCTTTTAATCAGTTACTTGCAAAAGGCTGGCGCTATTATAAATATTGAGTTTTGCACCAAATTTAGGTAAGTTAACAAAAAAACAACATGGATATAATTTTAATGGAATCAATACACCCTACTCCCCCAGAAGCAAACCCATCAGCAAACGAGCCAGCCCCCCTTATTTTTAGCGGTAAAGTTCAGTTTAGCGGCAAAGGCGGTGAGTTTTTTGGTATTTGGATAGTCAATATTTTACTCAGTGTACTTACTTTAGGTATTTACTCTGCATGGGCAAAGGTGCGCACAATGCGTTACTTTTATGGCCACACTCGCATAGACGGACACAGCTTTGACTACTTAGCCACCCCGATGCAAATTTTAAAAGGCCGTATTTTAGCTGTTATTGTATTTTTAATTTACACCTTTGGGAGCAGCTTTTTCCCTATTATAGGCTTACTCTTTGCGGTTGCTTTTATCTTTTTAATGCCGTGGGTTATTAACCAAGGCCTGCGCTTTAATATGCGTATGACCCGTCATCGTAATGTGCGTTTTTCGTTTAAAGGCAATTACGGCGAAGCCTTTGTTAACTTTATACTGTTACCTGTAGCCAGTATTTTTACGCTTTATTTATTGATGCCTTATGTTTTAAAACGTATCGACAGTTACATACATAGCAATATTAGTTACGGCGATACGCCATTAACAGTTAACCTAAAAGGTGAAACATACTACTTAACAGCGCTTATTTGTTTTGTGGTGAGCTCTATCACTATGGTGATTTTTATGGCTATTTTAGGCTTGTTTGGGCTTGATTTGCTCAATGTAGAAAATCAACAAAACATGCAAGACCCTGCTGCCATGACACTCATGTTTGGTGCACTAATGGTCGCTTACGTATTTATGATTGCGATAGTAACCGCTGTTTGGGCTGCGGCTATTCGTAATCATATTTTTGATAACAGCCAATTTGAAGACGTAGCGTCATTTAAATCACAGCTTAAGCCTATTCCTTTTGCCATATTACTATTAACAAATATGCTGGCCATTGTGTTCTCCTTAGGACTTGCATACCCGTGGACCAAAGTGCGTACATCTAGAATGCTTGCCGAGGTTACAACCGTTAATATTTACCCAAATGCACTAAATTTAGTAGATACTGCGCAGCAAGAGCAGTCATCGTTTGCTGAAGAAGCAGCCAATGTATTTGATATCGATTTATCGCTAACCTAAGAGCTTACTATGCACGTACAGGGACATTACTTCCCCAAAGCATCAAGTAATTATCAACAAGGTGTCGCTAATATTCGCGACACCTTGGTTGAAATTAGCCACGATGACCAGCTTATTTCAAGCTATGCAATAAGCGATATAACACTCACCTCTGGCCTTGCAGGGCTTGCTGATGAACTGCGTTTTGATGATGGTAGCCGCTTCATTCCAAGTGATGTAAATTATCGCTGGCCTTTTAAAACCGATAAGCACGACCTACTAGAGCGCCTTGAAAAAAGTAAATGGGCTATTTTAGCTGCCATTATTTTTACACCGCTGTTTATGTGGCTAATGCTTTATAAAGTAGTACCAGCGATTGCTGTTTACAGTGTTGATACCCTGCCGCGCAGTGTAGTAGAGCAAATGGGTGAGCAAAGTTTTACCTTAATTGAAAAGCTAGCGCTTGATGAAAGTGAGCTGCCTATTGATCAGCAAGCTAAAGTACAGCAACACTTTAATACCATGCTTAATGAACTCTCGCTCGAGCCATCGGTTTATAGATTATCGTTTTATAAATCAGAGAGCTTTGGCGCTAATGCGTTTGCAATGCCCCATGGGCGTATTGTAGTCACTGATGAATTAGCTAATTTACTTGCAGACAAACCAGACGCGTTAAAAGCCGTGTTACTGCACGAAATTGGCCATGTTGTTCACCAACATAGTGTACGTATGACTGCCCAATCGGCAGCCAGTACCATTGTGCTTGCGGTTATATTTGGCGATTTAGAAGGTATAGCAGAAGTGGCTCTTGGCACTGGGGCTACGTTTGCGCAGCAGGGTTTTTCGCGTGATATGGAGCGTGAGGCAGATAGCTATGCCCTCATTCAACTTGAGCATTTAGGTTATTCAAGTAATGATTTTGCCGATGCCATACAAGCCCTACAAAGCGCGCATACGAGCGAAAACGAGCATATTGAAAAGGTAAATAATTTACTCGAATATTTATCAAGCCACCCAAGTGCACAAGAGCGGATTGATAATGCCAGAAAGTAACACGTTTTATATTCAACTTGCTCGCTACATAGTGAGTTTAAGTTGGGTATACTAATTCGATTAACTATAGGAGCTATTTTAACGATAAATAAATCATTTAGTAACTAGGCAAAAACTTTGTGTTTAGTGGTTCTAAATAGAGATTTTTTAACGACGTTAGTAATTGATTTAGTAAGTTAAATTGTTCAAATAGTTATTTGGGTTAGTATCATTCACGGCTTTTTTCCAAAGCTTTATCATATTGCACCGCTTGAAAAGCTGATGACAGGCAGTGCTGGTTTTTCAGCCGAAGTGTCTGAATTAATTACACGTTCAGCGGGTGTTGGCGAAATTATATTTGGCGTGTGTTTATTTGTGTTTTATAAAAATAAGCACATCGTGATCTTAAATATATTAGCGCTTGTAGGGCTTTTGTTAGCGGTTGTAGTAATGCAGCCACCATTACTCATTGAAGCATTTAACCCAGTAACTACTAACCTGCCGCTTATTGGGCTAAGCGTTATTTGGTTAAAAGAAATTAATCAACATCTCTAAAATAAAAGAGGTATGCCAGTGCATACCTTTTTAGTAGGACTTAACTTATAACGTTAATACTTATTTTTATGTGTCCACAAATGCAATAACTCGCTCGCAATGGTTGCTGCGGCAATAGCGGTAAGCTCGCTTTGGTCGTACGACGGTGATACCTCTACCACATCCATACCCACCATATTTATGCCTTTTAGCGCGCGCAGTATTTTAAGCACTTTATCTGACGTTAAACCACCGCACACGGGAGTGCCTGTACCTGGTGCAAATGCAGGGTCTAAACAATCTATATCAAACGTTAGGTAAACGGGTAAGTTGCCTACTCGCTCACGTATTTGCCCTGCAATGTCATTGGCATGCAAGTCGTTAGCTTGCATTGCATCAATCACTGCAAACTCATGCTTTGATTGGTCAAAGTCGGTGCGAATACCAATTTGTATACTGTGTTCTACATCAATCAGCCCTTCCATAGGCGCATGATAAAACATAGTGCCGTGATCAAAACGAGAGCCATTGCTGTATGTATCGGTGTGCGCATCAAAATGAACCAGTGCCATTTTGCCATGTATCTTTGCATGTGCCCGCAGTAGAGGAAGCGTTACAAAGTGATCGCCACCAAGGCCTAACAGCGTTGCACCTTGGCGAAGTATTTGCTCTGCGGCCATTTCTAGCTGTGCAGTAAAATACTCAGGATCGCCTACCGGGTAAGTAAAGTCCCCTGCATCTGCAACCGTTAAACGCTCAAACAAAGGAAATGTCCACGGGTATTTAGTGCCTTCCCAGGCTAAATGTACCGACGCTCTGCGAATGGCATCTGGCCCTAAGCGAGCACCGGGACGGCCCGATGTTGCTAAGTCAAACGGTAAGCCTAGTACAACGACATCTGCATCAATGGCATTAATATTTTGCACCATAGGACGACGTAAAAACGTCATCCCGTTTGAATACAATGAGTGGTCAACATGACCAAACAAGCTAGACATTGCTTATAACTCTTCTAAATAAGTGTAGCCATTAAGGCCGTTTTGCAACTCGTCTAAAACGCTTTGCTGTTCATTTTTATCTATTTTTGCAGACACTAACTGCGCGTACGACTGCTGAAAGCTCTCAACATCTAAATGCACATAGCGCATCATATCGGCCACCGTATCGCCTTGATTTATTTCGCTAATACTGGCAACGCCTTGCTCATCCATATTGATAATGGCGCTGTGTGTATCGCCAAATAAATTGTGCATATCACCTAAAATTTCTTGGTACGCACCCACTAAGAAAAAGCCCATTAGGTAGGGTTTATCGGCACTGTACTCAGGCACGGGCAATGTGCTTTCAATGCCTTGGCCATCAACATAGTGCTCGAGTGCGCCGTCTGAATCACAGGTTATATCAAGTAATACAGCGCGTTTTTTTGGTGCTTCGGTTAAGCCACTTAATGGCAATACCGGAAACACTTGATCAATCCCCCACGCATCAGGCAATGATTGAAAAAGCGAAAAGTTTACAAAAAACTTATCAGCTAAACGCGCGTTCAACTCGTCAATAATTGGGCGATGAAAACGATTTTTGTTATCCATGTGTTTGTTAAGCTCATAACAAATACGTAAGTTAACTTGCTCTGCCCACGCACGCTGCGTTAAATCTAAAAGCCCAAGTGCAAACTGGTTATGCGCCTCTGCTAGGTCGCCTTGGCTATCGTGATAAATTTCAATCAGTGCGCGGTCATCCGTTAAATCGGTTAACTGCACAAACGAGGCCCACATATTATTTAATAAAAGCGGTGCATCTGTTGCAGGCGCTTTTAGCTGTTCTGGTATGTAGCTTTCTGTGCCTATCACGTTTGAGATAAGTACAGCATGGTGCGCCGTTAGTGCACGCCCCGACTCAGAAATAATAGTCGGCATTGGTTGCTCATACTGCTTACAAGTATCGCCTATGGTGTACACAATGTTATTTGCATACTCAGCTAAGCTGTAGTTCATTGAGTTATGAGATTGACTGCGCGTACCATCGTAATCAATAGCTAAACCGCCCCCAACATCTAAGCACTCAATGCTTGCACCTAATTTGCGTAGCTCACAATAAAAGCGCGCGGCCTCGCTTACACCTAAACGCACATCGCGTATGTTTGCCATTTGCGAGCCTAAGTGAAAATGCACAAGTTGCATTAAATCAAGCTGGCCTGCGTCTTTTAAACGATTCACTACATGCAGTACTTGCGACGCTGATAAACCAAATTTAGATTTTTCGCCGCCACTTGCTTGCCACTTTCCTTTGCCTTGCGATGCTAAACGTACACGAATGCCAATACGTGGTTTAACATTTAGCGCTTTTGCTTGGCTAAGCACCATGTCGAGCTCAGAAAGCTTTTCAAGCACTATGTAAACTTTGTGGCCTAGCTTTTCGCCAATAAGCGCTAAACGCACATATTCTTTGTCTTTGTAGCCATTACATACAATCACTGCACTGGTTTTTTCTGCCATTGCCAAAACAGTTAAAAGCTCTGGTTTGCTGCCTGCCTCTAGGCCTAATTGTTTTTTTTCTAATTCAGCTTGGCTTGCTACTATTTCTTCAACTACTTCGCGTTGTTGGTTTACTTTAATTGGGTAAACTAATAAGTAATCTTTTGGGTAACCATAGTTTTCAATCGCGGTATTAAACGCGCCACATAAACTGTGCACACGATGATGTAAAATTTGTGGAAAGCGCACTAAAGCCGGTAAGCTTAAGCCTTTTTCTTGAAGTTGTTTTGCGATATCTGTTAATGCAATAGTTTGCTCTGGGGCGTGAGCCTTTGGCGCAACATACACATCACCTTGATCATTAATACCAAAAAAACCTTGGCTCCAATGACGAACATTGTAACTCGTGCGAGCTTGTTCTAGTGATGTTGTCTCTTTCATTTATCTTTCTCTTTTATTTAATGAATGCCGGTTCGGCCAAGTGCGCGCATTAAAAGAAAAATAGACTTTTAAGTCCAACAAGTATTTTTACTCGTAACGAGTGATTTTTAGCATTGATAAAAGCTTTAGTCATTTCAAGCTGTTTTACTATGGTTATAACTAGTTAAGCACAGTAATTTAATTAAAAAGTACAACTGTACTTTTTTCAGATAAAATAGAACAACTGTACTTATTTGGCATAATTATGAAGCAAATTTATTTTAATCAGAGTAAACCACCCAGGTTTGCTAAAGTCACTAAAGCGGCAACATTTGGTTTAACTAAAACGTTCCCAAAATTGAGTGCTCGCCTTGCCATAAAGGTGTTTTGTAACCCGCATAGCAGGCGCCAATACGACTTTAGAACCAATATTCAACCAATAAATATTAAGCTTAATACTCAATTAGGTGCTATTAATTTGTATTACTTTAGCCAAGAGGGAAACAGTAAAACGGTGTTTCTTTCACACGGCTGGGCAGATAGCACAAACCGCTTTACTGCATTAATAAATGAACTGATAGAAAAAGGCTTTAATGTGTATTCAATCGATCACATTGGCCATGGTTATTCACACGGTAAAGTTTCTCATTTATACGGTTACATGCAGGGCTTAACCGCTGCATTTAATTATTTTGATGAGCAAAATATACTTATAGACAGAGTCGTTACTCACTCTATGGGCGGCGTTGCTTTATTAAATTTAGATAGCTCATTTTTAAATGAACAAAAAAATAGTGATGATTTCTGCCCCTGCGCAAATTTTTGAAGCTATGTTTGAAAAAGTAAAACAAGTAGGCATTTCTGAGCTTATGTTAGAAAATATGCTTAACAAGGTATCTGAGCAATACGGTATTAATTGGCAACACCTTCACCCAGATAACTCTAAGCATAAAATTAATGAGCATATGCTTTTCATCCATGATAAAAATGACTCTGTTGCTAACTTTGAAGCTATAAAACAGTTAACAGATAACACGCCTGCTACACTTATTGCCACTGAGAAACTTGGCCACGTTAGAATTTTAAAAAGCCAATATGTGTACGATCAAATAACAACGTTCATGAGCTAAAAATGAAAAAAAGTGAGAGCACTAAGCTATATATTTTACAAAAAGGAATGGCCTTTGCGGCTAAATACGGCTTATACAGTATATCCATTGGTAAAATAGCAGCCGCGGCAAATATGTCCCGTACGGGAGTGATCTCACATTTTGCTAATAAAGAAGATATGCAAGTTGCTATATTAGCCTTCACAGAGGAAGAATTTAAAAAACAAGTTGTTGAACCATCTATTGATAAAGATGCATTAGTGCACTTGAATAACTTTCAGCAAAAATGGTTACAATGGCTAAGTTTTTTAGAAAACTGCTGCCCTGATCAGCATACAAGTTGCCCACTAATTAAGGCCTCTATTGAATTCAAAGCAGACCCAAATTGTTTAGTAAGGCAATTTATGCAAGATCAGCAAGCCAGAATGATTAATTACCTCACTAAACTTGCAGTTAACTGCCAAGAGCAAGGCTATTTTAGTAACGATAAAGAGCCAAGTATTTTTGCTTATGAGTTTTACGGTTTATACACAGGGCATGTTGTGCAAACAAGCTTAATAAATAACCCTACGCTTGCGCATACTTATGAAAAAGTGGTGAGTGGTTTAATTACTCGATATATGTGTAATACCAATCGGCATAAATCTTTGATCAATTTAACGAATTAAATTGCACTATAACGTCGTTAAAAATTTTTTATTTAGAACAACTAGGTACAAAAATTTTTGCCTAGGTCTAGCGTAATTTTCTTAACATTAAATAGACCTCATATATAAGCAAATTGGTATAAGTAAAAAATTAATCTGATCTGTTTATGCGCTCTTAGGAGCAAAAATAATAATAGCCATACCCAGTAAGGCAACTGCTGCGCCCACTACATCCCATACTGTAAGCTTTACGCCATCAACTACCCATAACCAGAGCAATGCCACGCAGACATAAACACCGCCATACGCGGCATAAACACGCCCCGCTGCCACAGGGTGTAAAGTTAACAACCAAGCAAATAATGCCAAACTGATTGCAGCTGGTATCAAAAGTAATATGGATTTATCTTCTTTGAGCCACAGGTAGGGTAAATAACAGCCAATAATTTCAGCAAGAGCAGTAATAATAAATAGCGCGATAGTTTTTACTTCAAACATAAAACCTCACGTAATTTAAATAAGAGAACATAGCAAAACTAAGTAACCAAAAAAGTTACTTAGCTATATAGCCCTAAATAGGCGTAATAAATCTCTTAACCACTATTTAGATTAAACAGATCACTCAGCTAAGGCCACTTCGGCCAACTTCATTGTACTTTCGAACGACTTAGTACCAGCAATAAATAAACCGTTATGACAAAATACAGCGTCATCTAAGCCTGTTTCAACTTGAAACTCTTCATCAGATAAACCAGCCCACGCTTTAGGGAGTGACTTTCTATCTTCAAATGAGCCAGGCTCAACCGGCACAGTTTGTAATATCCACTGCCCTGAATGAGACGGATAAACCATGAATAATGCGTCACTTGATAAAATATGGACTGTTTTTTTCCATGGAGTATATTTTTCAAGTACGATGACTCTAGCATCTTCGGCATTTTCAATTGCTTTGGCAACAATTGCTTTTGCATTTACACTACCATGGGCTGAGGCAATAAAACGTGTTAGTAAACGTGCTGCAAAATCGACGGCTTCATTAAAGCACTCATCAAAGTTGCCTTCTTCTTCCCATGTTGGGTTAAACATAGAAAGCGTTTGGCTAAGGGTTATCCCCTCAACAACACCTTTAACATAGCCACAATCTATAGCATCAATGTTAGAAACTAAACCAGAGTCGACTCTATCAGCCACGGCTTGGTTATTATCACACAGTGCTAAACCGTATTTTTTCCAAATTAAGCCAAATGACGAATACGGTGTACCGTTTTCACGCTCGCCCGCACCACCACGTTGGTGATGATCAAACCGGCCTGTATCTGGGTTATATTCACCGCCTACATCAACAACAATATCAGCACTTTCTATCAATGCTTTATCGCGAGTACGTACCAGTTTAAAAGAAGGTAAAACATGTTTTAGTACTGCAATACTAAACACATCGTCTGCATGAAAATTGCCGCTGTGGGTTACTACTGTTATTTCGCTCATTTGCTTATTGCTACTTTTAAAAAAGATAAAAATTCTCGCTTTGTGTATTACCAATAATTTACAAGGCAGATTTTATACGAAGACAAGAGTTAAAAACAGTGAAGTATTTTTACAAATAGATATAAGCTATTCATATAGGGGTAGGACGTTTATTGCTAAGCAACAATAAAAGATGAAAGTGCACGACATATTTTGTATATGCCGCGGGTTTATAGGCTCTTATTGATTAAGCCCTAATTCCATAAATACACTTTGCGGGTTATCGACATATGAGCCAAAGCTACCGCAACGTTTAAAGCCTAAATTTTCATATAAATTGATTGATTGAGTTTGTTTAGGGCCTGTTTCTAAACGAATTAGTGGTATTTTTTTCTCGCCCGCCTGATGCAATAAAATTTGCATAATACGTCTTGATAGCCCTTTACCACGGTGGCTTGGTTTTACATATAAGCGCCTAATTTCACCATAAGGTTGGGTATCAAACTTTTCGACAATAGCACCGCAGGCAATAATACCTTCATCGGTTTTTAAGCCTATTGCATATACATTGGGTAAAGTTAACTCTTCTAACTCAAGAGACTGCGCTGTTGCAACAGGGTATAAAGAATTTATAAGTCGGTCTATATCGTCAAATACGTTAACTACATCGGGATCACTTGGATTCAAATCGACTAACTGCATAAAGCTTCCATTCATTGTTATAAGTTTATTAAGCTTTAAATAAAATATTTAAGCGAACGTAGCTTAGCATTGTTTAACTGAAAAATCTTTACTCCTTATCGCCCATATCATGTTCCATATCTCAGCTATAAAACTAAAAATAAATAGCCAATACCTATTACGAAATTAAACTATGAACATCACTTTTATCATTATGCCATTTTAAATAGTGTGCTTTAGGCATCGGTTTTGCAATTAAATAACCTTGGATTGAATCAATATTCATTTTGCTAAGTACTTCGTATTGCGCTGCTGTTTCGACGCCTTCGGCAACGACAACTAAATTTAGGCTTTTACCTAAACTAATTATGGTTTGCGCTATGCTAAACCCTTTAGCCTGATCCAATATTTTATCGATGAAACTTTTATCAATTTTTAACTCTTTTACCGGAAATGCGCTTAAGTACGTTAAGCACGAATAACCAGTACCAAAATCATCAATAGAAAATACAAAACCTGCCGAAATTAGCTCTTTCATTTGCACTATTGTGTGTTCTATATCACTTGAAAGCATAGATTCTGTTATTTCTAATTTAATTTGAGATGCTTCAACACCAAACTCTTTAATAGTGCTAAACAACTCTTTTTTTAAGTTAGAAGAGTTAAATTGGCTTTGGCTAATATTTATTGAAACACTAAACGAATTATCGATTGTATTAGTACTTTTAAGCTCATTAATTAACTTACAAATATCGCGCAGAACGACATTTTGTAGACTTTGAATAAGGCCGTATTGCTCTGCTATAGGGATAAATTCGTTTGGTGCTATTAACCCTTTTTTAGGATGATTCCACCTAATAAGTGCCTCAGCACCAACAACCTTACCTAATTGATTAACTTGCGGCTGAAAATAAGCACAAAACTCGTTAGACGCAATAGCCCTTACTATATCGGTTTCAAGCTCGGTTTGTTTTTCAAGCAGTGTTTGCAAGGCTGGGTCGTAAAAGCTGCTACTATTGCCGCCTTTATTTTTAGAGCGATACATAGCAGTATCGGCAAATTTTAAAATATTATCCGTTTGTGCGTTTACGCTATCAATAAGGCAAATACCAATGCTACAACTTACTTGAAAAGCAAGTTCGCCTATTTCAAATTTTTCATGAAATACGCTTTGAATTTTTGTAGCGAGCACTTTGCATTCATGACTCGCTTGCTGCGTATTTTTGCCCACGTGCTCTAATAAAATTATAAACTCATCGCCACCCGCTCTGGCTAATGTATCTGAGCTTTTAATTATTGTATTTAACCTTTTTGATAACTCTACAAGTACTTCATCGCCTGCGCTGTGCCCAAGTGAATCATTAATTCGTTTAAAGTTATCTAGATCTAAAAATAATAAAGCACCAATGTCATTACTTTGCTTAATACTCTCAACACACAGGCTTAATTTATCACCAAGCAAACGCCTATTTGGTAAATTTGTTAGTGGGTCATAAAAAGCAAGTTTATGCACTTCTTGCTCTGCTTTTTTTCTGATTGATATATCTCTTGCCATCCACACTACATGCCGCTGTGATGGATTGTCTGTGTGATAATCATCTAAAGCAGCAGCTCTGCCTTCAAATACGACCTTTCCCTTAGGAACATCTAATTCGTATTCAAAAATTTGCATTTCGTTAGTAGCGAGCGTTTTTTTAATAACTGCCATAATCATTTGAGCGTCTTTTATAGGCAATAAATTATTAACATTTTGTCCAATAAGGTCGCTTGTAGACTCTAGTAATAACTCATTAGATGTACCGTATATATCAGTATAAACACCTTCCTCACTTAATATTAAAATAAGATCGGGCATCACTTTAGTAAAAGCTTTAAATTTTTCATTACTTTGCTGCAAGCTAGCAAGGAGTTGCTTAGTTTTTTTTAGCTCGTTATTTTTTTCAAGCGCAATACTTGAAAAGTGAACAAAGAAGTCAATTAGCTCTAAGTCAACCTTGGTAGGAGCTTTAGGCCTTCCATGATAGATAGCGAAAGTCCCAAGCAATTCCCCATGAGTAGAGAATACTGGCGTTGACCAACATGATCGTAAATCGAAACGTAAGGCAAGATCTTTAAAATTGTCCCAAAGTGGAGAAATTTCGATATCTTCCACAATTGTACGTAATTTTGTAAATGCTGCAGTTCCACAAGAGCCAACTTTATCTCCTATATAAACTCCATTTATTAAATCACAATATTCTTGGGGTATCGTAGGAGCTGCAAAATGAAATAGCTGCTTACCTTGTCGCGATAAAATGGAACACATAGCCGTTTTATCATCGATTATTTCTTCAATCGCTAAACAAATCTCGGTCAGTACTTCACTTAGAGGTGCCCCTAGCGCAATTTTTGATAATATGACTTGTTGGTGAGATAAAAGCTTTTTTAGCCGAGCTACATTCATATTTAACCTTCAGACCTTTCTTTGTACACATTGAAACAACAAAACTCTCCAAAAGACGCTTTCTCTTAAATAATATAGTTCAGTATAGTTATGATATTTAAGTTTATTATTTAATTTTAGAAAACTTACTAAATCTATACCCGCTAAATAACATTGCATATTTTTAAACACTTGTCATCGTTATGTAAACATAAGTTACATCACAGAGCCTAACACTTTGTTACTTAAAAGTGCTGTTCAAATTTATTAAGCTATTTATACTGCTGATAATGGTAAAAAATTTATGAGGTTATAGTGCAAATCACTCAAGGTATGGAATATTTTTTTTCTGGGTTTAAATTAATTAGCCAAAAAGGGCTTAAGCGATTTGTGCTTATTCCGCTTTTAATTAATATTTTACTTTTTGGTAGCTCCTTATTCTTTTTATTTGGCTGGCTAAGTGATGGTTTTAGTTACATTAATAGTATGCTTCCCGAGTGGTTAAGTTGGTTAGAGTGGCTAATGTGGCCTATTGCAGTGCTGGTGGTGCTGTTTAGCTACAGTATGATATTTACAGTAATTACTAATTTTATTGCCGCGCCTTTTAATGGGTTGCTCAGTGAAAAAGTAGAGCTCTATTTAACCGGTCAAAAAATTAATGACGATGGTTTTAAAGAAATAGTAAAAGATGTCCCTAGAATGCTGGGACGTGAATGGACCAAACTTTGTTATTACCTGCCACGCGCAATTGGCTTTTTTATCTTACTGTGGATATTGCCTGTAATTGGCCAAGTATTATGGGTGCTTTTTACCTGTTGGATGTATGCCGTGCAATATAAAGATTTTGCTTTTGATAACCATAAAATCGGCTTTAAGCAAATGAAAGACGATTTAAAATCGAAGCAAGGTTTATCTTACGGATTTGGTTTTGCAGTTATGTTGCTAACCGCGATCCCGTTTATAAACCTAATCGTTATGCCTGTGGCTGTATGCGGTGCAACACGTTTATGGGTTGATAATTATCGGCCAAAGTACCGCGCTAATTAAAGGCATATTGCCTTTAAAAGGTTTAACAGCCAAAAATAAAAAAGCACCTAAGGTGCTTTTTTTAATCTATTTTTAAAGCGATAAACTCAAGCGTTGCTCGCCTTGGCAACGCAACACTTTGCTTATCTACTTCTTCAAAGCTTTTAATCAAAATATTAAAGTGCTGATTGTTAAAATTTACGGATGTAACTTCACCAATTTTTATGCTGTGATTTTGCTGCTGATCAAACAGCGTTAGTGTTTTGCCTTTTACACGCTCTACATATAAATAAGGTGTTTGGTATGGCATTTTTAAACGAATAACATTGGTTTTACTTAACTCATGTACCGCCACCCAATTTTGATTCTGTATTAACGTATTATAACTACTCATGCCTTCAGGCTGATAAGCAACATCTTGGGTTATAACACATGTTTTACAGCCATCAACTGATTCAACACGCCAGTCCACGGCTGTATTTTTATAATACAAATTATCATTTTTTAGTAACCACTCACGTGTATTATTAGTATCGCTACACGCGATAAGTAAGCTTAAAAAACTACTACAAATAATAAGCCTAATGCCTAGACCTTGCTTCATACTATTGCTCTCTAATTGCTTTTAATTCAGCAATAATTGCACTACTTGGTTGCGCTTCTTTTATATATTTGGGCAAGGTTTCAATATTTGCAGGTGAACTTTGTATATTATTCACCTTACTATTATTAGTATTTGGTACGCCAAACCGATTACCTGCACTTTGCATATAAAACTGCAGATTGATCATGCTCCACTCATCTACATCACTTAATATTGATATAGTATTGTCTTGGTTAGTATCAAAGCTTGTTAAGCTTTCGGTGTTAATTGCGTTACAGTTAAAATCAACAGGGAGTGAGCCGTCTCGATTTAAACCCTGTACTTCAAGTATTGTACTCTCATCTAAATTTGCTGAGCTACCACTTGAGTAATCAATAATAAAGTCATCTGTAGAGCCTAAATGACTATTGGTATTTGGTGTAATATCGCAACTAGCATTACCTGGATAAAAACGCTCATAATAACGATCGCCTTCGTTATTACCTATTGTTGATAAGCCTGCTAATTGATATAAATAGTTCATAGAGCTTAGGTGATTAGGCTTAAAATTAACTTCTTCATTACCGCCATGATATAAGCCTAAGTTATGCCCTAACTCATGAAATATTGTTGATGCCTGATAATTATGAGTTACATTGGTTGCTACTTGCGTATCAAGCGTTAAACCCCAACCACCCATAGTGACCATTAAATCATTACCGCTTATTTCAGCAATACCCGACCCACTAATACTGCCGTCTTCATTCCCACTACTGGCCATTAATAAGTAATGGAAAATAGGTCTTCGGGTTATATCGGTGTATTCCATTTTATAAACAAACAAACTCGGGCTGCTTAAGTCATATTCAAATGGCGTGTAATCATTAAAGGGCACCGTATTTCCGCCACCTAAATCAAAGTTTTGCGGTGCCGTGTTTGTGTTTTGATCAAATAAATCGCCCACGTCAAAGTGAACTGTATAGCCTTTTTCTGCAAATACAGCGACTACTTTTTCAAGTGCAGTTCGATGCGGAGTGATGCCTACATCACTGCTATCCATATAATCGACTTCAATAAATATATCTTTTTGTGAGGTGCGCGCTCCCCACTCATAAAGCGGTAAGCCTGCAAATGTTGTACCCTCCTGCTCAGCACAATCAGGAATACCATCCTCATCATCGTCTACGGTACAGCTGATATTGTTTGGCCCAGCGGGTGTATTAAACACAGAATAACTCCAATCAGTACTTTGATTAGTGTCTGTAGCATTAAGTTCGCGCCTTAAGCTGCCCCCTTGTTCAGAAAGGATCTGCTCTGAATTGCCTCCTTGCCATTGCGATGACGTTACAGGCTCTTGTGATGAGTTTCCAAATTTTACAAAGTCGATTGTTTGCGTACCCGTGCTATTTAAAATTTCTGCAAAGCCGTTTATGTACCAATAAGGTCTAACTTCATCATTTGCATTACCTATAAGCGCTATTTTAGGATTATTCAGTGATGCATTTGCTAAAAATTCATCTCCAAACTTACTTTGTAAAATAAGATATTCACCATTTTCAAGCTCTTTGTTAGGCAATGGAAATATCGTCTCTGCGCTAGTCGAGCTATCAACCATATTAATACTACGAGTTTTAAGCGCATAACTCTGCAAGTTTACCGCAGCTCCCGTGCCGTTATAAATTTCAATCCAAGGCAGGTCGTTACTAAATTGCACAGAAGAGATTTCCGTTATTTTTATATCTTGGCTTGAAGTAGTAAAAGAAGTAACTGTTTGCGTTTCAATGGCCGTGTCATCAAAATTAACTAAATCAGACGTTACACGCACACTGTATTGAGTATTTTCGCTAAACGTGGCCGTTAAATTTACACTATGAAAATACATGCTAGTATCGCTCGTCGTGCCCGATAAACTCTCTACATTAAGTGCCAAACATGTTGAAAAGCTATCGGCCGATATTTGCACACTTCCAGCACATGCCCCCTCGCTTGTATTTGTTTCTAACGAACTAGTTAGCATAATGTCTGAAAACGAAATACTAACAGGGGAATCAACTAACACCGGCTCACTACTATTTAGGGGCGTAACACTACTTATTGTTGCAGGCGTAGAGTCAACGATAGTAATGTTTAGGAGGAAATTTATTGTATCTTCACCATCAGAGGCACTCAAAGTGTAGCTTTGTGAAGAAATACTATTACTAGATGGTGTGTAATTAAATATAAGCGATTGTGAATCGACAACACTAATTTGTGCGCCATTTAAATCATCTGGAAAGGTAACTTGTACAGTATCGTTATCGGCATCGTTTATAACCAAACCAAACTGTGTAGTTTGGTTGTACTGTACATTAATACTCGCATCTTGCGCTGTGGGCGGATTATTGGGTGCAAGTATAACAACTGTTTTTTGAGTACTATTTGTGGCGCTGTCGTTATCTGTCGCTATAGCTACAAATGTAATATTGGTGTCTTGTGCGACTGTAGGGGCATTAAAACTAATACTTGTACTTGTTTGTGTTATATCAACAACAGGTCCATTAGTTTGCTGCCAAGTAATACTATTTATTGTGCCGTCACTATCTTGCGCCTCTGCGGTAAGTGTTACTAGTTCATTTTGCTCCGCCTGCTCTGGAGCCGTTATACTTATTGTGGGTGCAGTGTTTAATTGTGTTATCAAAACAGTTGTACTTGCTTGAGCACTACTTGCAGAATTATCAGTAACGGTAACGCTAAACCCAAGTGTTATATTTTCAGCTGCATTAGGAGCCGTAAAACTCAATACTCCATCCGTTTGTGAAAATTCAACACTGTCACCTGCTGATTGAACCCACGTAATAGAACTAATTGTGCCATCGGTATCTTGGGCGTTAGCAACTAAATCAACTTGTGTATTTGCAAGTGCGCTACTTGGCCCTGTTATATTAACTGTTGGTGGATTATTTTGATTGGTAATGGTTCCGGAAAATACTTGCTCAGTAGAGGCACCAGCATTATCGGTCACGGTTACAGAAAAGCTAAAGCTAGTATCTTGTGAAACACTTGGAGCAGTTGCCGTTAGCGTGTTGCCATTAGCAGTAAATGTAAATTCAGGACCGCTTAGCTGTTGCCATTGGTAACTTGATATTTGACCATCACTATCACTAGCTTGCGCTGTAATAGTAAATGATTGGTTAGCAACAATAACATTGCTGCTAATACTGAGTGTAACAACTGGAGCGGCATTGCCGGATGAATCACTAGAGTCGCTACTCCCTCCTCCGCCACAACCTGTTATTAAAAGTGATAAAAAAAGTAAACCGAGATATTTTATTAGATTGTTTTTTACCACTTGTGAGCCTCTACTTGTTAACTATACAAATTTTGTGGCACCTTAGTAACGTTTAAATGAACGGTTATTTCCTCACGATCGTGGTACAAGTGCTTAGCTTGTAACTCATAGCTTATACCATATTTAGCAAGCTGCTCTTTAATCATCGTCAGGCATTCATAAACACTATCAAAGCGTTTTTTCATAGGCAGCTTCAAGTTAAATATCAGCTCTTTTGCGTATGCATTTACTGCCCAGTCAATCATTAGGTTAGTCACTTTGGTCGGTTTTTCCACCATATCGCATACTAACCAGTCAATATTTCTTTTTTCTGGGCGGTATTTAAAGCCATCGGCTCTAAAATGTTTCACTTGTCCGGTTTCCATTAAATCTTCGTTCATTGGGCCGTTATCAATTGCGCTTACAAACATACCTCGGCGAACTAACTGATAAGTCCACCCGCCAGGGCACGCTCCTAAGTCAACCCCGCGCATTCCAGCTGCTACACGTGTTTCTCGTTGTTGCTCTGGGATAAATACATTAAAGGCTTCATCAAGCTTAAGCGTTGAGCGACTTGGCCCATCACTTGGCATACGCAGGCGTAATATGCCCATAAAATAGGCTGAGTTATTGAAGCTATATGAATAGCCTACGTAAGCTGTGTTATTCGTTAAAAATAGTGCGTGCATTACAGGACGGTTAGCTTTTGGCTCACGTAAAACAATATTTTTCTTTTCGAGGGCTTTTTTAAGTGGTGTTGATATTTTTTTACAAAACGTTAAAAGCTCTTTGCCTTCATTTGTATCGGGGGTTTCTACGCGTAGCTCTGAGCATAATGTAAAATCTTTAGCAGCTTCAACCACTGCACTTACCCTATCTTCTACAGGCATATTTTCAACTAATTTACCGGCAAACCACTGGCGGGCAAATACCATATTTTTAAAATCGACTTTTTTGATTATTTCGTCGCTATGGTGTGCTTCAAAGCACTCATAAACAACATAGCCGGTATTTGGTTTGGCTTTTACATAACCTGCAAAACCTTGCTCGGCAGCATGAAACGTTATTTCAGCAGCAGCATCACTTTCAAAACCACTACGACAGTAAATCACAACACAAGACATATTAACCCTTAAACTCTTTAAAACTTAAATCGTGCAACTTGCACTAAAATAACAATCCAACCAATAATAAAACATAATCCGCCAAGCGGTGTTATTGGCCCTAGCCACTTCATTCCACTAAGCGCAAGTAAATATAAGCTGCCACTAAAAAGTAGTGTGCCAGCTATAAAAAAGCCACCAGCCCAACTTAAATTTATACCCCATTTAATTAAAATGGCCAGCGCAATAAGCGCAAGGCCATGAACCATTTGATACTCAGCAGCCGTTTTAAATACACCTAAAGAATATTCAGATAAACGACTTTTTAAACCATGCGCGGCAAACGCCCCTAACATAACCGACAGCATACAAAAGATACTTCCGGTCATTAAAAATAGTTTGATCATTTCTGCTCCACTATGTGTTTTATAAATTCAATAGCACTAAATGCCGCTGCTTTGAGGTTCTCTTGTTCAGTTACTCCACTTTTTTTACGTGGTTTTAATGAATGATCCCCGTCGGTCAGCCACACAAAACTCGGCTGTTTGGGCATAGCGAGGGTTTTAAGCTCTTCACGCGTACCAAATGTATCTCGCTCGCCTTGCAATACTAAAAATGGGCAATGAATATCGCCAAAGTGTTCTGTGCGAAGCTTCTCTGGTTTGCCTGGCGGGTGAAATGGGTAACCAAACGCAATAACGCCTTTAACAGGCTGCTTAGTCGTACATGCAAGCATTGAAGCCATCCGCCCTCCCATTGATTTACCACCTATAAACAGGGGTAAATTTGGCTGCGTTTGCGTTAAAGTTTGCTCATAATAAGTCAGTAACTTAGGGGCACGTTCAGGCGGTCTACGTTTGTTGGTTTGTTTTGCAATTTGCATATATTCAAAATCAAATAAGCCTACATCTACGCCTTGCTCGCTTATCGTTTTTGCCATGTATTGCATAAAATCAGAATCACTACCAGCGCCGGCACCATGTGCAAATATAAACTGCGCAATAGCAGGCTGTGTTGTACCTTCAAACCACTCAATCATTATTAATACTCTTGTTCTTGCTCTACTAAGCTTAACATCCACTCTTTAAACGACACTATTTTACCTAGCTCTGTTTGCGACTCTCTAAGCACTAAATAATAAGCGTTTTTACTTTCAAGGCTGTGACTAAACGGAATAACTAAGCGCCCTGCGTCTATATCGGGCTTAGCTAACACACTGTTACCAATAGCAACACCTTGGCCATGTACCGCAGCTTGTAACACCATAGATGAGTGGCTAAATATAGGCCCTTGGTTAACTTGTACGTTTCGCACTCCGGCGGTTTTCATCCATGTTTTCCAATTTTTACGCGTGGTGTCATGCAACAAGGTGTGATGTGCTAAATCACTGGGTTGATCAAGTGGTTTAGGCCCACTTAATAACATTGGGCTACACAATGGCACTAGATACTCTGTATGGAGCTTATACGCCTGTACGCCACTCCAGTGACCTCGTCCATAGTAAATAGCTATATCTACGTCATCTGTTAAAGAGTTTTCATCTTGATCTTGCGCTTTTATTCGCACATCAATTTCAGGATGTAGCTCATTAAACAAGCTTAAACGAGGTACAAGCCACTGAATCGCAAAGCTAGGGGTTAAGCTCACCGTTAAAGAACCTTTTGCACCACGTGCTAAGAGTTTTTCGGTGGCATCAATAAGCTGAGTAAAAATTTCTTTAATATCTAAAAAATAGCCTTGGCCTTCTTCAGTTAATAATAAAGAGCGGTTTTTACGTAGAAACAGCTTTAAGCCTAAATGCTCTTCTAGTGTTTTTATTTGATGACTGACTGCCGCCTGCGTAACGTAGAGCTCTTCTGCGGCTTTAGTAAAACTCAAATGCCGTGCAGCCGCTTCAAAGGCTTTTAATGCGTTTAATGGAGGAACCCGTCTTGACATAGTAACCAAGCTTAGAATTAGTTTTTCTTATGCGTGAGATTATATACACCATCTATGTGTGTGTATATTAATGGCATAAAAAAAGCGACCTGAGTCGCTTTTAAATCTACCTCTTTAAAGGTAATTAATTATAAATCACTGGCACTTGTATCAAGCGGTGCAAAGCTTTTAATTAAATCGTCTACCGCTTTCATTTGCGATAGGTAACCTTCTAATTTACTAAGTGCAAGCGCACATGGGCCATCACACTTAGCTTCATTAGGGTTTGGATGCGCCTCAATAAATAAGCCAGCAATTCCAAGCGCCATACCGCTGCGAGCAAGTTCAGCAGCTTGAGCACGACGACCATCAGCCGAATCTGCACGGCCACCTGGGCGTTGTAATGCATGCGTTGCATCAAAAATAACAGGCGCCATTGCTTTCATGTCATCCATGCCTAGCATATCAACGACTAAGTTATTATACCCAAAGCTTGAACCACGCTCACACAAAGCAACATTGTTGTTACCCGCTTCATTAAATTTAGTAATGATATGACGCATTTCGTGTGGTGCTAAAAACTGTGGTTTTTTCACATTAATAATCGCACCTGTTTTAGCCATTGCTACCACTAAGTCGGTTTGACGTGCTAAAAAAGCAGGTAATTGAATTACATCAACCACTTCAGCAACAGGCGCAGCTTGATGCGGCTCGTGTACATCAGTGATTAATGGGATATTAAAGGTATTTTTAATCTCTTCAAATATTTTTAAGCCCTCTTCCATACCTGGACCACGGTAAGAATTAATTGAAGAGCGGTTTGCTTTATCAAACGACGCTTTAAATACATAAGGGATATTTAGCTTTGTGGTTACTTCAACATAGTGCTCCGCAACACGCATTGCTAAATCACGAGACTCTAAAACGTTAATACCACCAAACAGTACAAATGGTTTGTCATTTGCCAGTTCAATTTCATTAATATTAATAACTTGGTTGTTCATTTAAATTCCTTAAGGTGCAACTGCTTGCATCATTAATCCACAAATATAAGCCATATAAGTACCCACACCATAGCCAAGTACCGCAAGCAATACACCAACCGGTGCAAGCGACGGATGAAACGCAGATGCAACGACAGGCGCAGATGCAGCACCGCCCACATTAGCTTGTGAACCCACTGCCATATAAAATAAAGGTGCTTTAATTAACTTTGCCACAATAAGCATTAAGCTTGCATGGGTTAGCATCCATATACCACCAATTAAAAATAACCCTGGGTTACTAAATATAGCGGTTACGTTCATGTGTAAACCAATTGAGGCAACTAAAATATATAAAAAACTTGAAGCCACTTTTGATGCACCAAAGGCTTCAATTTGTCTTACTTTAGTAAATGACAAACTAATACCAATCGTGGTTGAAATAACAATTAACCAAAAGAACTTACTGTTTAAACTGTACTCTTTAGCCCAGGCATAGTTATTAGCAAAAAACGGCCCTAAAAAGTCGGCGCAAAAATGAGCCAAACCAGTAATACCAAATGCAATTGCAATAATGGTCATGTAGTCATTAAGAGTTGGCATACGTGCATGCTCTGCATGGTACTTTTCAACGCGGTTTTTTAGATCTTCAATCGCCGTGGTATCTGCACCTGTAGCGGCATCAATTTTTTTATGATTAGCCGCCATTAATAATAAAACAGCCATCCAAATATTTGCCACAATTACATCTACAGTTACCATAACTGAAAATATATCGCCGCCCACTTCAAACATCTCTTTCATTGAGGCTTGATTTGCGCCACCGCCAATCCAGCTGCCAGCAACAGTTGTCATACCGCGCCAAACGGCTTCAGGACCGTGACCGCCCACTAAATCAGGATTAAATACACTCACTACTAAAATAGATAGCGGCCCACCAATTACAATACCCAGTGTGCCCACTAAAAACATAATAAGTGCTTTAGGGCCTAGATTTAAAATTGCTTTTAAATCAATACTAATAGTGAGCAATATTAAACACGCTGGTAATAAATAGCGTGATGCAACGTAATAAACGTTTGAGCTATGGCCATCTACAATACCAAAGGTATTTAATAACGAAGGCAGAAAGTAACACAGCAATAATGCCGGTACGTATTTGTAAAATGCTTTTAGTTTTGGGTTTTCACTACTTGAGGTTTTAAATATAAACCCCAAAATTATAGCAAGTAAACCAAGTACAACAGCATCATTAGTAATTAATGCAGTGTGGGTGTCAGCCATAGTTATTCCTATTCTTAATGGTGTGTTTTATTATTATCTTCTAGTTCTTCTATTTGATGCTGAATAATCTCAATTGCAGGATCATCTGGGCACTCATCAACAAAAAACTGTAAATCGTCACGTGCCATTTTAGGGCAATCAAGCTGATTGAGTAAGTAACCTCTGTCGCGTCTCTCATACGGGTCATCGCCTAATAGCTCCATTAGCATTTCTACACAGGTTAAAGCGTGACCAAATTTATTTTCACTTATGAAAGACCACTTTTGCTGGGCTAAAAACAGCTTGTACAATTCATCATCAAAAATTAGCTCTAAAGGTTCTTGTTCTTGACCCTCTTCTTCATCAGCATTTTCAGGGATAATGTACCAGCTTTGCTGTCCACTGCTTGGCTCAATTATGTACCCTTCTTCATCACTTATAGCAACATGCACGCCTACATCACCTTGGGTAATGCTTAAATTTGCGTCAAGATTTGCTTGTTGTAAAAAATGACAAAGTAGAATAGCTAATGTGGTTGGCGTACCACTACGCATTGAGAGCGTGTAACTTAAAGTATTTAGTTTGTACTCTGGTACTTTTAAGCTTGAAGCGCTAAATAGCCAATCGCTGTAAAACACATCTAATAATTTTTCGAGACGATCGTGCTCATCACTTACTTTTAAGCACAGCGCTGTAATTTGCTGCTCAAAGTCAGTGAGAGTTTCATAACATGGTGTTAAATCTATTTGAGGGTCCCATTTTGACTCAGCTTTAATACAGCGGTAAATCGCTGGAGGAGTAAACTCATCGTAAGCATCATCAAGATAGGATTCATCGTGTTCATCAAACCCGAGGGTAGTCATTCATACTGCAACATTTTAGAAAACGAAGGCGTAGTTTACCTAATTTTAAAGTCAGATACCAATAGTGTCATGTCTTGAATTTATAAGGGAGGGAGTAAAAATTGGGCTTCACCAATCAGTAAAGCCCAAGCAATTAAATATAACTTAAAACAATAAAGCCGACTTAGACGTTGCCAAATAACCAATCGCTAAAATAACAGCAGTGTTTACTAAAACATAAATGATTTTAGCAACCATATTAGTTTGCCTTGCACTTTTAACCCCAATTGCAATGTATATAACAACTAATACTATTTTTTCTAACAGCCAAAGCTGTTCAAATGGATTAATTTTAGCCATAAAAACAAGAGTTAAAGCAGATACTAGTAACAGCGTATCTATACTATGGCTGCCAATCATCACCACTTTATTTTTTGCTAATTTACCGCTACCCATTCGCGAAAAAGCGCGAACATAAAATAAAATCACACTCAATAACGCAATAGCCATGTGCGAGTGTTTTACTGCTATATAATCCATATGCCTCTAATCTTCTGTTTTAATAAAACTAGTCAGGATAACGGCTAAGTACCGTCTCTAACTCATTTAGCTTCTCATTAAACACTTCAACCAATTTTGGCTCAAAGTGTGTGCCTTTTTGGCCGTTAATTTCATCAACAACATTTTGCAATGTCCAAGACTCTTTATAACATCGTTTATGGCGCAGTGCATCGTATACATCGGCAAGCGCAACAATTCGGCCAAAAACATTTATTTCATCACCTTTTAGCCCTTGCGGATAGCCAGAGCCATCCCACTTTTCGTGGTGCTCTTTTGCTATAATGGCTCCGGCACTAACAATTTCATGTGGAGAATCTTTTAAAATAACATACCCTTTATCAGTATGGGTTTTCATTATTTCCCATTCTTGAGCATCTAATTTTGCAGGCTTATTTAATACCGCATCCGGAATGCCCACCTTACCTACATCATGCAGCGGCGATGCGAGCCTAACTAAATCGGCATCGTGTTTAGATAACCCGTAACCCTGGGCTAATATATGGCAAATATGTGCAACTCGTTTAACATGATTACCTGTTTCTGTTGAACGCTGTTCAACAGCTTCACTAAGCCTATACACAAGCTCTTGCTGGGTTGCTTCTATTTCAGATTGCAGCTGAACATTTTCAAACGCAAGTTGCACGTTTTGAGAAAAAATTTCAATTAAA
This sequence comes from Pseudoalteromonas carrageenovora IAM 12662, assembly GCF_900239935.1. Taxonomy (NCBI): domain Bacteria; kingdom Pseudomonadati; phylum Pseudomonadota; class Gammaproteobacteria; order Alteromonadales; family Pseudoalteromonadaceae; genus Pseudoalteromonas; species Pseudoalteromonas carrageenovora. Next base: position 1,198,392 of record NZ_LT965928.1, on the reverse strand, counting down.
TGTCGCTGTGTAGGTGTTAAATCTTTTGGAATACCTGATATAAACAACATGGAGTTGTGATTGTACTCACTGCTGCAATACGCAAATAAGTAATTGTCTTTATAAATAATGCTCTTTTCATTAAGCGCTTGTTGGCAGGCACTTAATTGTTCTGTTTGTAAAACATCTTCAAGCTCTTTACCTTCACTTTGCTCAAAATCACCAGTACCAGAGCATACAATGAGCTTTTTATTATTTTCTTGTTCAGGGTTTTGGGCAACTAAAGTCGTTGCATACATAGCTTGATCGGCAATACCTAATAAAGACGTTAATTGCTGCATGACTCCTTCAATAAAGTTTTCTATTGAATGAGCTGAGAATATATCGCGAGAAGCGGTGATTATTCTTTTCCAGCCCTTCGCGAGATTGCTCAATCGAAATAATGTCGCGGTATGAACGCAGGCTCGACATGATTACAGTAAATAGCTTTTGAGCAGTAAGCTCAGTTTTTGATTTGTAATCGTTAATATCGTAATTAATAATTACTTGGCGTTCAGGGGCTTGGCCTGGCTGGCCGGTTCTTAAAATAATTCGTATATGATTATTTTTAGCCTCTTCGCGAATAAACTTAGCAACTTGTAAACCAGCGTCGTCAGTTTCCATTACTACATCAAGCAGTACAATAGCTGCATCTGGATGCTCTTTAACAAGCTCTTTTGCTTCAGCACCCGAATAAGCGCTAATAAACTCTAAACGTTTGTCTTGAAACTCAAAGTCACTTAATGCAAGTTTAATAACAGCATGAACTTCAGGCTCATCATCAACGATTAATACTTTCCAGGTACCGTGTTCAATCTCATTGACCGACTCTTCTGGTTCATCTGAAAATAAAAAATCACCCATCATAATAGGAATTCCTTCATGGCATTATTTAACGCACTAGTAGGCAATTATTATTCTTTAGGGCCACTGTGCAAGCGTTACACGGTCATTGTTACCAAAGTCTTTAACTGTTTTAATATTTATAAACGCCATCTCTTTAAACAAATGACGAACAGCTTCAGCTTGCTCAAAACCGTGTTCTATTAAAAGATAGCCACTAGATAGCAAATAGTCACGTGATTGTGTAATTATTTGTTTAATATCAGACATTCCGGCGTCATCGGCCACTAATGCTGATAGAGGCTCAAACCTAACATCACCTTGATTAAGGTGTATATCATCTTGTTCAATATAAGGAGGGTTAGTGACAATTAAATTAAATCTCTCGCCTTGCAAAGCACTAAACCAATTACTTTGCTTAACGTCTACATTATTAATACCTAGACGCTGCTGATTTTTATTAGCAAGTGCTACCGCTTCAGTTACTCTATCTACCGCTATTATTTGCCAATTAGGCATCTCGCAGCCTAATGCAAGCGCTATTGCACCTGTTCCCGTGCCTAAATCAAGTACTTTTGCAGTATCGAGCATAACCAAGTTTAATGCGCATTCAACCAAGGTTTCAGTATCAGGGCGAGGAATTAGCGTTGTTGCATTTACTTCAAGCGACAAGCTCCAAAACTCACGCAGCCCTGTAATGTGGGCCACTGGCTCACCTTTTAAACGCCTTTGAAGAAATACATTAAATTGCGACTGCTGCTCATTACTAAGCGCATGCTCTGGCCAAGTAAAAAGGTAGCTACGAGGTTTTTGAAGTATATGAAGAAGTAAAACTTGTGCGTCTAATTTGGCGCTTTCGCTGCTAGATGCTAATAAATCAGCACCTGCAGCAATTGCTTGTTCAAGAGTTAGGCTCACTATTAATCGTCGCCCATCGCAGCCAATAAATCTGCCTGATGTTCTTGCATTAATGGGTCTACAATTGCACCTAAATCACCCGCTACTACTTCATTTAAACGATAAAGCGTTAAATTAATACGGTGATCGGTAATACGACCTTGTGGGTAATTGTAAGTACGGATACGCTCAGAACGATCACCGCTACCAACTAAGTTACGACGCTCAGAGGCCTCTGCAGCATGGCGCTTTTCATCTTCAGCTTGTTGTAAACGCGCTGCAAGTACTGACATCGCTTTAGCACGGTTTTTATGTTGCGAACGCTCATCCTGACACTCAACCACAACACCGGTTGGTAAATGCGTAATACGGATTGCTGAGTCAGTTTTATTTACGTGCTGACCACCAGCGCCCGACGCCCTAAAAGTATCTACTTTTATATCGGCGGTGTTAATTTCAATCGCTTCTGCTTCTGGCACTTCTGCCATTACTGCTACAGTACATGCAGAAGTATGCACGCGCCCTTGCGATTCAGTTTCTGGTACACGTTGAACACGGTGTACACCTGATTCAAACTTAAGCTTACCGTAAACGCCTTCACCACTAATATTCGCGATGACTTCTTTATAACCGCCGTGTTCACCTTCGTTAGTAGTAACCACTTCAAGTTTCCATTTTTGCGTTTCAGCAAAACGGCTGTACATTCTAAATAAATCACCAGCAAATATAGCCGCTTCATCACCACCTGTACCTGCGCGCACTTCTAAAAATACATTGTTATTATCTTTAGGATCTTTAGGTAACATTAATACTTGAAGTTCATCTTCTAGTGTTAAAATTTGCGCTTTAGCTTCTTTATATTCTTCTTGCGCCATTTCACGCATTTCAGGGTCTGAATCTTTAAGCATTTCTTCAGCACTGGCTAAATCATCTTGTGTACCCTTGAACGATAAAAACGTCTTAACGATTTCTTCAAGCTCCGAATACTCTTTAGAAAGCGCACGAAAACGGTTTTGATCACTAATGACCGACGGGTCGCTTAGCAGCGCTTGTACTTCTTCATAACGCTCTACTAAGGTTTCTAACTTATTATAAACAGACTCTTTCATTTAACGGTTATTCCTGATCAATACCTAACATTTTTTTCAACTGGTTTAGCTGTGCCACTTCACCTTTTTTCGCTGCATCTTGAATAGCACGGGTAGGCGCGTGCATTAAGCGATTGGTTAATTTATTGGCGAGCTCTAATATAATTTTTTCTGCATCTTTACCTGTATTTAGCTGACTAACAGCACGTTCTACAAGTTCTGATTTAATTGTTTGTACATCATTTCTATAATGGCGAATTAAATCGACCGAATCGAGCGAGCGCATCCACATTGCAAACTCTTTGGTGCGTTCGCTAATAATTATTTGTGCTTGCTGTGCAGCTTGCTCCCGAGCGGCCATATTCTCGCTTACAATGGCTTGTAAGTCATCAACGGAATATAAATAGGCAGCATCAAGCTCCCCTACTTGGCTTTCAATATCACGTGGTACTGCAATATCTATAAATAGCATAGGTTTATGGCGGCGCTGCTTTAATGCCTGCTCAACAACACCTTTACCTATAATTGGTAAAGTACTGGCTGTCGAACTGATTACAATATCGGCCTTATGCAAACGCTCTGGTAATTGCGCTAAAGCAATTACATCTGCCGACACTTCGTCGGCTAAACCACGAGCACGCTCAATGGTTCTGTTTGCCACCGTAATATTTTGTGGCTCATTTTGGTATAAATGCTTTGCAACTAATTCTATTGTTTCGCCAGCACCAATTAATAAAACATTGGTTTTATCAAGCTTACCGTAAATGTGCTTTGCTAAATTAACCGCAGCAAACGCCACCGATACCGCACTTGCGCCTATATCGGTTTCTGTTCTAACTTGTTTAGCAACCGAAAACGTTTTTTGGAACAACCTATCAAATGTAACGCCTATAGCATCATGCGTTTTAGCACTAAAAAAAGATTGCTTAATTTGCCCCAAAATTTGCGGCTCGCCCAACACTAAAGAGTCAAGCCCACACGCAACACGCATTAAATGATTTATAGCTGCGCTATCTTCGTGACAGTAAATATTTTTACTCAGTTCATGTTCATCCAAACCATGGAAACTGGCAAGCCACGATAACAGTGTTTGGGAATTTTGCTGAGCAAGGCTACAATAGATTTCGGTTCGGTTACAGGTAGACACAATAACCGCTTCATTAAAGTCGGCATGGCCACTTAATTGTTGCAACGCCTCTGAAATTTGCTCAGGCGAAAAAGCCACTTTTTCACGTAGTTCTACGGATGCGGTTTTGTGATTTATACCTAGTGCTATTATGGTCATATTTGCCAAATATTGCTGAGCCCTACTTTAAAGGCGGCAATTTTACCAAAAATCAGCGGAATATGGAAAGTAAGGAACAACATTTGATTCGACAATATTTGATTTTATTCATGTTTTTTTTGTTTTTGGGGGGCTGTGCTCATCAAATTGATACAAAAACAACACTTTATGATGATTGGAAACCACGTCTTAGTGCGCAAAAAACTTGGCTGGTGGAAGGGAAACTTGCTTTTATAAGTCCAGAAGAACGCCAATCTGCAAACTTAAATTGGCAGCAAACAGCAAAAACCAATAATTTAATTTTAACTACATTTATTGGTACTCGCATTTTATCACTCAAGCAAACAGTAAATGGGGCTGAGCTTGAATTTGATGGCGATGAGTATTTTGATACTAATGCCTCAGCACTTTTAAAACGCCTAACAGGCTTTACCCTACCAGTAGACAACGCCAATAATTGGCTAAAAGGCACCATAGAGGATCAAAGTTTAGTGGTTGATGAGCTAGGTCGTGCTAAACAAGTGTTGTGGTTTGATAAAACAGGTAAAAAGTGGCAAATAGATTATGGTACTTATATACAAAGTAATGGTTATTGGTTACCAACAAAGCTTACTTTGAAGCATCAACAAATAAAAATTAAAATTCAACTCTACGATTGGCAATTTAATTAATACCAATCCGCATAATTAAGTGATCTATTTTGAGGGCGGATAAACGTGTTGATAGCAAGGCAAAAAATTCGCTATTTAGTTGTTCTAAATGAGAATTTTTTAACGCAGATAGCGACACGTTTAGCCTCTGAAAATGATTAAGTATTATTGCGGATTGGTAAAACCAAAACTGGGTTAAAATATTAACTAACTTAGTTGAATCGTAAAACATTTAAACTTATTTTTCTCTAGTCAGATATTTTCAGTGCACGCATAAAAATTTTACGCGTGAAGGCTGCTCTACTTAGGGTGGCCTTAACGCAGTTAGTACTGTGGGTAGCGACGCGAGATAGATTCATCATCTAAATTTCAGGTTATTTTAAGCATGAATAGCACAACTTCTTTTTCTGTTATTGCTCCTGCAAAGCTCAACTTATTTTTACATATAAATGCACGCCGTGATGATGGCTATCACGAACTAGAAACCTTATTCACCTTTTTAAATTTTGGTGACACCCTGCATTTTGAATTAACCAATGATGCAAGTATTTCTATAACAGGTGATACTAAAGACATACCCTTGAGTGATAATCTCATCTATAAAGCGGCACTTTTATTACAAACCTATAGTAAAACACCCTACGGCGTAAAAATAAATTTAACTAAACGTTTGCCAATGGGAGGCGGTGTTGGAGGTGGTTCTTCAGATGCTGCCACAACATTATTAGCATTAAATAAAATGTGGGGGCTTGATTTAAATTTAACAATTTTAGGTAAATTAGGCTTACAATTAGGAGCCGATGTACCTGTATTCATTCAAGGTCAAAGCGCCATAGCACACGGTATTGGTGAACAATTGCACCATGTAACCCTTGAGAAAAAATGGTACTGTGTAGTTCACCCAAATCAGCATGTAAGTACAGCCAAAATTTTTACTCATCCCGATTTAAAACGCGACACACCAAAAATAATTGGCAACTGGGAACAGCACAGTTTAACTAATGATTGTGAGCCTTTAGTTAAAAAGCTCTGCCCCGAGGTTGAAAAAACCCTTCAGTGGTTGCTAAAATACGCCCCGTCGAAGATGACCGGAACAGGTTCATGTTGTTTTGTAGAATTTGCAAGTCAAGTTCAAGCACAAGATGTACTTGATAATCTCCCCCATACTTGGCAGGGTTTTGTTGCTTCTAGCGCAAATGTCTCACCTGCTCATACGGAGCTTACCGCCATATTCGATCAATGAAGTAACGTACAAGTAATCATAAGTTAACCCCTAGTGGTTTTTATCATTATTGGTTAGTCCAAAAATTCAGTGCCTGAGGAACCCTACCGTGCCTGACATGAAGCTCTTCGCTGGTAACGCAACACCTGAGTTAGCTCAAAAAGTTGCAAAACGATTATATATTGAATTAGGCGATGCTGTTGTTGGCCGTTTTAGCGACGGTGAGATCAGTGTTCAAATAAATGAAAATGTTCGTGGCTCGGATGTTTTTATATTGCAATCAACCTGTGCCCCTACAAACGATAACCTTATGGAACTTATCGTTATGGTTGATGCTCTACGTCGTGCATCTGCAGGTCGTATTACTGCCGTCATTCCTTATTTTGGTTATGCACGTCAAGATCGTCGTGTACGCTCTGCTCGTGTTCCAATTACCGCTAAAGTTGTTGCCGATTTCTTATCAAGCGTAGGCGTTGACCGTGTTCTTACGGTTGATTTACACGCAGAACAAATCCAAGGCTTCTTTGATGTACCAGTAGATAACGTATTTGGTAGCCCTGTATTACTTGAAGATATGGAAGAACGTGATTTTGAAGACGTTGTTGTAGTATCTCCAGATATCGGTGGTGTTGTACGTGCGCGTGCAATTGCAAAACTACTACACGACACTGATTTAGCTATTATCGATAAACGTCGCCCACAAGCTAACGTTTCTCAAGTAATGCATATTATTGGTGACGTAGAAGGTCGTGATTGTATTATCGTAGATGATATGATTGATACCGGTGGTACGTTATGTAAAGCCGCTGAAGCACTTAAAGAACATGGCGCTAAACGTGTATTCGCATATGCAACGCACCCTATTCTTTCAGGTAAAGCAGCAGAGAACTTACGTGACTCAATGATTGACGAAGTTATTGTAACTGACTCTATCCCGCTATCTGACGAGCTTAAAGCCCTTGATAAAATTAAGGTACTTACGCTTGCTGACATGTTAGCAGAGACTATTCGTCGTATTAGCAACGAAGAATCTATCTCAGCGATGTTTGAACACTAAGATTAAACATTTTTGAGTATAAAAGCGCCTTTTGGCGCTTTTTTTGTAAGCGATGTTTATTTTGTTTGGGTGCGGTGGTATGATAGCGCGCCTTTTGGCTAGGGACCTTGGTCGCAAAGGCCCTAAACTTTTAAATAATTGGAGACATCATGTCTAACACAACTTATACATATGACGCTGAACTTCGCGTAGAAACTGGTACTGGTGCGAGCCGCCGCCTACGTCGCGAAGACAAAGTTCCTGCAATCCTTTACGGAGCTGACAAAGAAGCTTTATCTCTTACTTTTGCTCATAAAGATATGATCAAAGCACAAGAAGATGAAGGTTTTTACACTCATATTCTTACACTTAACGTAGGCGGCGAGAAAGTTGAAGCTATCTTAAAAGATATTCAACGTCACCCATTCAAGCCTAAGCTTACTCACCTTGATTTTCAACGTGTAGACGCAACTCATAAACTTACAACTAAAGTTCCTCTTCATTTCATCGGTGAAGAAATCGTAACTAAAGCTGGCGCAACTGTAGTTCACCAGTTAACTGAAGTTGAAGTTTCTTGTCTTCCGAAAGCACTTCCAGAATTCATCGAAGTAAACGTTTCTGAGCTAGTTGTTGGTGATTCAGTTCATATTTCTGACCTTGCTTTTCCAAAAGGCGTTAGCTCAGTTGAACTAGGTAAAGGCGAAGGCCACGATCAGTCAATCTTGACTATCAAAGCTAATAAGTCTGCGCCAGTTGAAGACGACGCTGCAGACGCTGCTGAATAATATTTAAGGTTCGCACCTTGAATTCTATTCAAATGCTTGTGGGCCTGGCTAATCCAGGCCCCGAATACGCAAACACACGCCACAATGCAGGTGCTTGGTTCATCGAGCAACTCGCTGCACGCTATAACTGCACCCTAAAACACGATCCTAAATATCACGGCCTTACTGGCAAAGTGATTATCCAAGGCCAAGAATTCAAATTATTGATCCCCACTACTTACATGAATTTAAGTGGTAAAGCGGTCGGTAGTTTAGCTAATTTTTTCAAAATCCCCGTGGAAAACATTTTAGTAGCTCACGACGAATTGGATTTAGACCCAGGCGTTGCCAAATTAAAAAAAGGCGGCGGACACGGCGGTCATAATGGTTTAAAAGACATTATTGCTAAAATGGCAAATCAAAAAGACTTTATGCGTTTACGCATAGGTGTAGGTCATCCGGGGCATCGTGAAATGGTTACTGGTTGGGTGCTTGGAAAAGCAGCCAAAGAAGACCAAGAAAAAATGGATGCCGCTGTTGATGAAGCAGTTCGCTGTATGGAAATACTTGCAAAAGACGGTGTGTTAAAAGCACAAAACAGACTACATTCTTTTAAACCATAATCGTTTAAACGAATCTTAACAAGGTATCTTACTATGGGTTTTAAATGTGGCATCGTTGGCTTGCCTAACGTTGGTAAATCAACGCTTTTTAATGCACTAACTAAAGCGGGTATTGAAGCCGCTAACTTTCCTTTTTGTACCATTGAGCCTAATACAGGTGTTGTACCTGTGCCAGATCCTCGTCTAGACGAGCTTGCTAAAATAGTAAACCCGCAACGCATTCTTACTACAAGTATGGAATTTGTGGATATTGCTGGCTTAGTAAAAGGCGCATCTAAAGGTGAAGGCTTAGGTAACCAATTTTTAGCAAACATTCGTGAAACGGATGCAATTGGCCATGTAGTTCGCTGTTTTGAAGATGAAAACGTAATACACGTTGCAGGTACTATTGACCCTGCTGACGATATTGACGTAATTAACACTGAGCTTGTACTTGCTGATATGGATAGCGCTGAAAAAGCAATTTTCCGTAATGCTAAAAAAGCAAAAGGCGGCGATAAAGACGCAAAAGAGCAAAATGCTGCGCTTGAAAAAGTAAAAGTACACTTAGATGAAGGCTTAACGCTTCGCTCTTTAGAATTAACTAAAGAAGAAAAAGCAGCAATTAGCTCTATTAACTTTTTAACTATCAAGCCAACAATGTACATTGCAAACGTTGCTGAAGATGGTTTTGAGAATAACCCACTACTTGATCGCGTTCGCGCTATAGCTGAGTCAGAAGGCGCTGTTGTTGTTCCTGTGTGTGCAGCAATCGAATCTGAGCTATCTGAGCTTGATGACGAAGATAAACTTGAGTTTATGGCTGATCTTGGCTTAGAAGAGCCAGGCCTTAACCTTGTTATTCGTGGTGGTTATGAACTACTACAATTACAAACTTACTTTACAGCAGGCGTAAAAGAAGTACGCGCATGGACAATCCCTGTTGGTGCAACAGCGCCACAAGCAGCGGGTAAAATCCATACCGACTTTGAGCGTGGCTTTATCCGTGCCCAAACTATCGCTTATGAAGACTTTATTGGCTTCAAAGGTGAAAGCGGCGCAAAAGAAGCCGGCAAAATGCGCCAAGAAGGTAAAGAATACATTGTTAAAGATGGCGATGTGATGAACTTCTTGTTCAACGTTTAATTAAACGATTGAAAACCTAAAAAGGCTCGTGTTTACGAGCCTTTTTTGTATCCTTTACTATATCCTCACTACCAAAACTTCTCTTTAACTACTTAATCGTCGCACCTGCGTTTATATAATCCCTTTGCAAAAGCACTCAAGCGGCACATATAACCAAACTAAACATTATTTAAAACGCCTTTGTGTAGTTAAAAAACCCAGTTAATATCCACTTTATTAAAATAAAATAGCGCTTTAGCTATTAAATTACGTATTGAGATATCAAATTAATGCTAAAATTTAGGTTGTACGTGATAACTTGTCGAATAATCAAACAACTTTAAACAGTGTGTTTTTATTCTTTTGATTTATCGCCATGTTTTGCATTTGAATTACAGTCAAAAAATCATCATTTTTATTAAAATTTAGCCGCTTAGCTTAATTTTCCTGCAAACAAACACTGATAAGTGTTTTTTTGCAAAAAAGGTGTTGACGGATTTGGGTCATATCAGCATAATACGCCCCGCACTCAGCGATGAAGTGCTAACAAAAAAGATGGCTAAGTAGCTCAGCTGGTTAGAGCACATCACTCATAATGATGGGGTCACAGGTTCAAATCCCGTCTTAGCCACCATTTATTTTTTGTTGCTCAATGAAGAGTTTAAAATAACTACCTCAGTTTTGATTTATCAAAATTTGAAATGCGGGAGTGGCGGAATTGGTAGACGCGCTGGATTTAGGTTCCAGTAACTTAGGTTGTGAGAGTTCAAGTCTCTCCTTCCGCACCATGTTCTTGATAAGAACTAAAACTATCAATTGTTATTGTTGGGATATCGCCAAGCGGTAAGGCACCAGGTTTTGATCCTGGCATTCCCAGGTTCAAATCCTGGTATCCCAGCCAACAATGGCTAAGTAGCTCAGCTGGTTAGAGCACATCACTCATAATGATGGGGTCACAGGTTCAAATCCCGTCTTAGCCACCATCTCTTCTTTTAGAAGTGGCTCTGCAAGAGTTAAATTGCAGCTCAATGAAGAGTTTAAAATAACTACCATTTCTTTGATTAATTCAAAGTGATAATGCGGGAGTGGCGGAATTGGTAGACGCGCTGGATTTAGGTTCCAGTAACTTAGGTTGTGAGAGTTCAAGTCTCTCCTTCCGCACCATGTTCTTGATAAGAACTAAAACTATCAATTAATTCTTTGTTGGGATATCGCCAAGCGGTAAGGCACCAGGTTTTGATCCTGGCATTCCCAGGTTCAAATCCTGGTATCCCAGCCAATTTCTATACCAAGGAAATTGTTTTAAAGAATGACAGTATGCGGGAGTGGCGGAATTGGTAGACGCGCTGGATTTAGGTTCCAGTAACTTAGGTTGTGAGAGTTCAAGTCTCTCCTTCCGCACCATGTTCTTGATAAGAACTCAAACTATCAAATAATTCTTTGTTGGGATATCGCCAAGCGGTAAGGCACCAGGTTTTGATCCTGGCATTCCCAGGTTCAAATCCTGGTATCCCAGCCAATTTCTTTACCAAGGAAATTGTTTTAAAGAATGACATTATGCGGGAGTGGCGGAATTGGTAGACGCGCTGGATTTAGGTTCCAGTAACTTAGGTTGTGAGAGTTCAAGTCTCTCCTTCCGCACCATGTTCTTAACTAGAACTAAAACTCATCCAAATTTATAGTTGGGATATCGCCAAGCGGTAAGGCACCAGGTTTTGATCCTGGCATTCCCAGGTTCAAATCCTGGTATCCCAGCCAATCTCCTAAATTATTCTGTACTTATCTTCATTTAAATACTTATTTATAAAATCATCAATTATTACTGGTTTACTGTAATAATATCCTTGTAAATAGTCACAACTCATTGCTGTTAATGCCTGCTGTACGTCTTCGTTTTCTATGCCTTCGGCAACCACCTTACAATTTAATCGCGTTGCTAAAAACAAAGTAGACTCCACAATGGCGTAATCGGCTATTTGTGTCAGCATATCTTTTATAAATGATTGATCTATTTTAATTTGGCTTATTGGTAACTCTCGTAATAATACCAATGAAGAAAACCCAGTTCCAAAATCATCAACGCTAAATTCAAAGCCCCTGCTATTTAGTTTTTGCATCATGGTTTGTGCTGCAGGTAAGTTGGTCATCATGGCTCGCTCAGTAATTTCAAACATAATAAAATCACTTAAACTTGGATCATCCGCTAATAAGGTTTCCATAAACTCATAAAACTCGGGGCTTTCTAAATCTTTAGTTGATAGGTTTACGTGCAATGCGCCAATAAAGCCGGCACTCTTTAATTTTTTTAAATGATTAATTATTTCAAGTACAACCCATTTAGAAATACCCAAAATAAGCCCGCTTTGCTCTGCAATACCAATAAATAGCTCAAGGCTAATAAAAGAGCCATCACTTTGAGGCCAGCGAATAAGTACCTCAGCGCCATGCATATCCTCTGAGTCAGCTTCAAATATAGGTTGTAAGTACAGCTCAAACTCTTGCTCGTTAATAGCGCGTTTAATTTTAGAGCTCATGTCCCGTAAATCATTAGCTCGCTTACCAAGCTCTTTTTGATACGAGACATAAGGCTGCTGTGTATTTTTAGCTTCATGTAATGCTAGGTTAGCTTGAGTGAATAGCTCATTTGCATGTAAAGAGTCTTGTAAATAAAGACTTGCCCCTATTGTTAGTTTTATTCTTAAATTATGCTCATAAATAACAAAGGGTGATTTAATAGATTTATTAATAGCATTTATACATGCTTCAAAATTATCAAAAGATGAAGTCTCTACTATTAGTGCAAACTCATCTCCCCCAATACGGTAGAGTTTTGCAATACCACTTAAATTTTGGCTCATTGTTTTAGCAAACACGCTAAGTAAAATATCGCCAAACTTATTACCGTATAAATCATTAATCTTTTTAAAGTTATTTAGATCGATTAACAGCAGCGTAAAAGGGTCTTTGTACTTAATTTGGCGATTTAATATTTGAAAGAATTTTTTACGATTAGGAAGGGTAGTTAAATGGTCATGCTCTGCTAAAAAGCGTTGATGCTCTGCATACTCATCTATTTTAATAATGCTTTTTAAGCTGAGTTTAATAACTAAAAATACAAATGCCCCACCACCACATAAAATTAGTGCAATACTACTGGCAACAAAATCGCTCGATGGGTTATTAACAAAGTAATATAAAATCCACCAGTAACCTAAAATAAAGCCAACAATTAAAAAAAGTAGTAAAACCCACGACACTCTCTTTGTTTTTTTACAAATTTGTAAGGTAGGCAAAATACTAAGAGTAAGTAGTACAACCCCTATAGTAATTAGGTAAACAAAAAGATTTCCCACAACAACTCATTTTTTTATTTAATTATAAATTGAGTATGGCAAATAAATGTAATAACGAAATAAATTAACAGTAATTTGTAATTATTTTGAGAAGTTAAATAAAGACAGAAATACGCACATTAGGTGTAATGTGCGTATAGAGATTTAACCAAGCTCGCCGCTAATTGCGTATTTTAAAACCCAGTTTTTTAAAGGGCCGGTGTTATTAGCCATTTTCAAAAACTGGCTTCGCGCCCATTTAAGTGGTGTAATTTGATTAGAAAAACCAAAGTAACACGCATCCATCATACTCATCATTAATAGATTAGCTTTACGGCGGCTACGCTCATACTCTTTAAGTTTTAACGGGCAACCAATATCATCAACGCCATCAAGCGCCTGTGCAAGTGCTACAACGTCCTGAAAGCCTAAATTAACACCCTGCCCTGCAAGCGGGTTAATAGTGTGCGCAGCATCGCCAACTAACACTAACCGCCCTTGCGAGTAGTTATTAGCATGTTGTCGGGTAAGCGGAAATATCGCATGGCTTTGCACGTCAAAGTCGCCTGCAAGTGTGGGAAACTTATTTAAAATATGCGTTTTAATTTGTTCAGGTGCTAACCCTTTAAAGTGTTGTAATGTATTAGCGTCGTCATACCAAATTAAATTAGCGTATGGGGCCTGCATAGGTAAAAACGCTAAAGGCCCGGTGGGCGTAAACTGTTGCCATGTTTTTACTTGCTGTGGCGCATTAAGTTTTATAAGTACACCCATACAATGTTGTTGATACTGCCAGCCGGTTACACCAATATTAGCTTTTGCACGTAGTTGCGATTGCCCGCCGTCAGCTGCAATCACTAAATCAGCATTATAGCGTGTGTCGCCGTATGCAAGTGTTATAGAGTCAATATTCTGTTCAATAGCACTCACAGAAGCTGATTGCTCAATAACTTCTATATTGTAATGAGTAAACTGCTTCCACAAGCTTGCTTGAATAAGGCTGTTTTCGATTAGGTGGCCTAAATGTGAGGTATTAATATCGGCGCAATCAAATAAAAGGTTATCGCCACCACGCTCAAATGCTTCTAGTTGTTTATAAGGTGCTAGGCGAGTTTGCCTTAAAATAGGCATAGCACCTAATTCATCAAGCAAATTTTCTGAAAAACGATTAATAGCCGATACGCGTATGTCTACGGTATCGCTTGCTAAAATATTATCGGCATCAATTATATGCTTTTCTATAATGCGTACCGACTTTCCTTGCTGTGCTAACCTAATGGCCATAGCGGCTCCAACCATGCCACCACCAACAACTATCGCTTTATTTTGAGTCATGTTTTTCATCATTTTGTTAATACGTGAATCTATTTTTATTGTACCGTAACTCGCTGCTTTAGTGCGAGAGTATATAACTATCAAGCTATTAAACTGGCTCTGCATTGATTTAAGATCACAAACATAAAAACTATACTTGAGGCTGGGCGGGTATCCAGCTAAAATACGCGTCCTTTAAGTGAGCAACCTTGCTCCTTAATCCTGATTTAAGCACATTTTTGTGCCACTACCGAATTGAACACGAGGCTATATTTCAATGAGCAAAAAGCTGCATATCAAAACCTGGGGTTGTCAGATGAACGAGTATGACTCTCAGAAAATGGCTGAACTTCTAGATGCTACCAACGGCTACCAGCTAACTGAAGATGCAACAGATGCCGACGTAATATTACTTAACACCTGTTCGATTCGTGAAAAAGCGCAAGAAAAAGTATTTCACCAATTAGGTCGTTGGAAATTATTAAAAGACGACAAGCCAGATTTAATTATTGGTGTTGGTGGTTGTGTTGCCTCACAAGAAGGTGATTCTATTCGCCAGCGTGCGCCATTTGTCGATGTTATTTTTGGCCCACAAACACTGCACCGTTTACCAGAAATGATTAAGCAAGTGCAAGGCGATAAAGGCTCATCGGTTGTTGATATTTCGTTCCCAGAGATTGAAAAGTTTGACCGTTTACCAGAGCCAAAAGCCGAAGGCCCTTCTGCATTTGTATCAATTATGGAAGGGTGTTCTAAGTACTGTACTTTTTGTGTTGTACCTTACACCCGTGGTGAAGAAGTTAGCCGCCCAGTAGATGACGTACTACTAGAAGTAGCACAACTTGCTGAGCAAGGCGTACGTGAAGTAAACCTTCTAGGTCAAAACGTAAATGCATACCGTGGTGATACTCACGATGGCGACATTTGCTATTTCTCAGATTTAATTCGTTTAATCGCCGCAATTGACGGTATTGACCGTATTCGTTATACCACATCGCACCCAGTAGAATTTACGCCAGACATCATCGACGTATACGCTGATGTGCCAGAGCTTGTCGATCACTTACACTTACCAGTGCAAAGTGGTTCAGATCGCATTCTTAATTTAATGAAGCGCGGCCACACAGCAATTGAATACAAATCAACTATTCGTAAGTTACGTAAAATTCGCCCTAACTTAAGCATGTCGTCAGATTTCATTATTGGTTTCCCAGGTGAAAGCAAAACAGACTTTGAAGCCACTATGAACCTAATTAACGATATTGGTTTTGATATGAGCTTTAGCTTTATTTACAGTGCACGCCCGGGTACACCAGCGGCTGACTTGCCAGATGACGTAACAGAGCAAGAGAAAAAAGAGCGCTTATACCTACTACAAAACCGCATTACACAAATGGCGCAACAAATTAGCCGCCAAATGTTTGATACAGAGCAACGTATTTTAGTTGAAGGTCCTTCTAAAAAGAACCCAATGGAATTACGTGGCCGTACCGAAAACAACCGTGTAGTTAACTTTGTTGGCCCACACACAGTGATCGGACAGTTTGTTGATGTACGTATTACCGAAGCACTACCAAACTCTTTACGTGGTGATTTAATTCGTACAGAATCAGAAATGAACTTACGACGTGAAATTGCGCCTTCGGCTATTTTAACTAAAGCTGCAAGCGTTGAGCCAAAAATTGAAACAACAAACGAAATTGGCGTAGCTACTTTCGTACCTTAGTTGCATAAATTCATTGCGCCAGTACGCACTGGCGCACCCGAATAGGAAGTAATTTTGAGTAATCAGTTAAAAACGTTAGAGATTTATTTAGAACCTGCCGACAACAAACGCCTTTCTTCTTTATGTGGCCCGTTTGACGAAAACATCAAACGAATTGAACGCCGCCTAGGTGTTGAAATTATCCACCGCGACAACTTTTTTAAAGTAACAGGTAAACTGCATTCAAGCGCTGCAGCCGTAGAAATCTTAAAAGACTTATACGTGAGTACTCAACCTGTTCGTGGTGAAATTGGTGAAATAGAGCCCGACAACGTACATTTAGCCATTACCGAATCAAAAGCCCTAGAGCAAGATGTACCACAAAGTGCTTACGGCAAAGAAATGTACATTAAAACCCGCCGTGGCGTAATTAAACCGCGCAACGACAACCAAGGTTTATATGTAGCTAACATTTTACATCACGATATTACTTTTGGTATTGGCCCCGCTGGTACAGGTAAAACGTACCTTGCAGTTGCCGCTGCGGTAGATGCACTAGAGCGTCAAGAAATTCGCCGAATATTACTTACTCGCCCAGCAGTAGAAGCCGGTGAAAAGTTAGGTTTTTTACCTGGTGACTTAAGCCAAAAAGTAGACCCATACCTGCGCCCTCTTTACGACGCGTTATTTGAAATGCTGGGTTTTGAAAAAGTAGAAAAACTAATCGAAAAACACATTATTGAAATTGCACCACTTGCTTACATGCGTGGTCGTACACTAAATGATGCGTTTATTATTTTAGATGAAAGCCAAAACACCACCGCCGAGCAAATGAAAATGTTTTTAACCCGTATAGGCTTTAACTCTAAAGCGGTTATTACGGGCGATATAACACAAGTAGATTTACCTCGTGGTGCACGTTCAGGCCTTCGCCACGCAATAGAAGTACTCGACGGCGTTGAAGAAATTAGCTTTAACTACTTTAAATCGCACGACATAGTACGCCATCCTGTGGTTGGCCGCATTGTAGAAGCCTACGAGCGTAACGACGAAAACGAGCGACTTAAACGTATAGAAAAGCAAAAAGCCAAAGACTTATTGGCCGCTCAACAGCCACCTTCTACTAAAGAGTAATACCGTGAGCACCGAACTTGATTTACAAATAGCGTGTGAGTTTGACAATCTCCCAAGCGAAGCGCAATTTGCACTGTGGGCCGACAAAGCCCTAAGCCAATACCGTGATGAGTCTGAACTCAGCATTGTAATAAGCGACGAAGCACAATCGCAGCAGCTAAATAACGATTACCGCGGTAAAAATAAACCAACCAACGTACTCTCATTTGAATTTGAAGCGCCACCAGGAATAGACATTCCTCTTGTCGGCGATTTAATTATTTGCCCAGCCATTGTTTTGGCTGAAGCAATTGAGCAAGAGAAGTCATTTCATGACCACTTTGCTCATATGGTTATTCATGGATGCTTGCATTTACTTGGATTTGACCATATAAAGAGTGAGGACGCACTCGAGATGGAAAGTATAGAAAAGCAATTACTTGGCGAGCTCAACATAGCCGACCCATACCGAGACGATATTTAAATTAACGGAGCAATTAGACGCAATGAGCGACGATAACTCGCAATCTAGCCAGGGTTCTTCTGGCAAAACGTGGATGGGCCGCATAGCCCAAATGTTGCAAGGGGAACCCCAGAATAGAGAAGAGCTGGTTGAAGTAATAGCCGATGCGCAAGAGCGTGACGTAATAGATCCAGAAACCAAAGAGATGATTGAAGGTGTGCTTGGCGTGTCTAAGCTTAAAGTGCGTGACATAATGATCCCGCGCTCACAAATGATCACCCTTGAGGTAGATAGCCCACTAGAAGAACTCATCCCAATGATGGTCGACTCAACTCACTCACGCTTTCCGGTAGTGTGTGAAGATAAAGACCACGTAGAGGGGATATTGCTCGCTAAAGATTTGCTACCGCTTATCTTAAATAAAGACGAGCACCTACCATCACTGCGCGATTATTTACGCCCAGCCATGGTAGTACCAGAGAGTAAACGCGTAGATACCCTACTAAACGAATTTCGTCAGCAACGCTACCACATGGCTATTGTTATTGACGAATACGGCGGTGTATCGGGCCTTGTAACAATCGAAGACATTCTTGAAATAATCGTTGGCGAAATCGAAGATGAGCACGACGAAGAAGAAGATCAACAAGATATTCGACAGCTTGCTAAGCACGTATACGTAGTACAAGCGCTTACCCCTGTAGATGACTTTAACGAGTACTTTAAAACAGGTTACAGCACCGACGAAGCCGACACCATTGGCGGCACTGTATTACACGCATTTGGCCATATGCCAAGTCGCGGTGAAACAATAGACATAGAAGGTTACCAGTTTAAAGTAACCAACTCTGACAATCGTCGTATCTTACAACTGCAAGTCACCGTACCTAAGGTTGATGAAAACGACAGTGAAGACTCTGCTAACTAAACTCACCCTGTTAGCAAAAGATAAAAAAGCATGGCTCGCACTTATTGCGGGCCTAGTTTTAACTTTTGGCTACGCCCCTTTTCAAATTTGGCCCATCGTATTTTTTAGCCTTGCCGCCATTATTTTTTGCATTAATCCAAACAACACAGGTAAAGCACACGCTAAAACTGCCGCTAAATATGGTTTTATATTTGGTTTAGGCTGGTTTGGTGCTGGTATAAGTTGGGTGCATGTATCAATAGCCACTTTTGGTGGCATGCCACTTATTGCCTCACTTTCATTAATGGCATTTTTATGCGCGTACTTAGCATTATTCCCGGCGCTTGCGTTTTGGGCTGCAACTCGCTTTGCAAGCGGCCATAAAAGCTTTGGTGCATTACTAATAGTAAGCGTTGCAATGAGTGAGTATTTACGCGGTACCGTATTAACAGGCTTTCCTTGGTTAAGCTTTGGTTATACGCAAACCGATGGCCCACTAAGATTACTTGCTCCCTACATTGGCGAGTTTGGCTTAACCCTTGCCTGCGTAGCCATTGCTTTTGCACTTTATAGGCTTACTCAAAAAGATTTTAAAACGCCATTAGCAACCGCCGCTGCTTTTGTAATACTTGTTGTTAGCGCATTAAATACAGGCTCAGATCAGTATTCAGGTAAACACATGTCAACATTACTTGTGCAAGGTAATATAAAACAGCACCTGCGCTTTGAGCCTAGTGAGTTTTGGACCACCATGAGCAAGTATCAAGACTTAACCCGCCCACATTGGGATGCCGACTTAATTGTATGGCCTGAAGCCGCAGTGCCCGAAATAGAAATGCTGGCCGACACCTACTTAGCCAATTTAGACCGGGCCGCATCGTTTAATAAAACCGCGTTAGTAACCGGTATTGTTGACTACCAACTCGATACTAAAACCATTTACAACACACTTATTGTGGTAGGCAATAAAGAGCACAACGACGAGCAGGGCCACTATCGCTACTTAGACAAAAACCGCTATCGTAAACATCAGCTACTCCCTATTGGCGAATTTGTACCGTTTCAAGACTTTCTGCGTCCAATAGCACCACTATTTGATTTACCTATGTCGTCGTTTACCCGTGGTGATAAAGTACAAAACAACTTGCGTGCCAATGGCTTTAACCTGCTACCCGCCATTTGCTACGAAATAGTATTTGCCGATTTAGTACGCGGTAACTACAAAAGCGACTCAGACCTGCTATTTACGGTAAGTAACGACGCGTGGTTTGGCGACTCTATTGGGCCTTTGCAACACATGCAAATAGCCCGCATGCGCGCATTAGAGTTACAGCGCCCACTGGTACGCGTTACCAACAATGGTGTAAGCGCCGTATACGACCCAATAAGCCACACACAACAAACCATGCCACAGTTTAAAGCTGCGACCATGAAGGCCGATATAAAGCTTATACAAGGCGACAGCGTGTACAGTCAATACGGCAATGTGTTTGTATGGGGATTTGTGGTGTTGCTGGGAGTGGGTGGATTTGGGGTTAGGTTTAGGAAATGAAATAGGGTTGGTAGCTGTGTAAAAAAACAGCTATTAAAAAGAAAGGAGTTTATAGTTGGGTTTCGCTTCGCTCTACCCAACTTACAATAATTACCTTTTGATCCAACCTATGCTTAAAATATAGCGAGTACCTTGCTCTATTTTTAATACTTGATGCCGCTCAATATCGGGTCTGAAAAGTTTAATTCGACTGTAATTTATAATTGGGTTTTCACACATAAACTCACCACCCCTAGCGGCATGCTTCAATACAACATTAAGCCTAAAGTGCCTGCCAGTTTTAACTTCATCGGTATGCGGCTTTATTTCACTGCCCTGCGGGAATTTAATTAAGTATGCATCCAATTTAAAAGGGAAAAGCATGTAGCACAATAACATTTTATCGTAACCCGACTCTTGCCGACCCCGTTGCCAACTAAATAATCTATTTGCCATAAGCTAAGTTTTCACTAAAGAATCTTAAGAAAGAAGATTAAAGCCAGCTAAACTTTAATTCTACAGAGTGTACTCTGCTCGCCTGTGGTCTTAGTAGATTGCAGTGAATATCAATATAGCTACTTTTATTTGGTTCTATAAATATGTCATCGCTTTTACCTGAACAATTACCAACAAATTTACCGTTTTCATCAAATGTAGATGCAATTACGCCACCAGCATATATGCTTTCGTTAGAGATGTTTTTTAACTCTGCAGTTATTCTTACGCGCCCATTTTCTTTAAAAATATCAGAGAGAGTAAGTTTGTAATCATTACTTAAATCAGACGTGCTATCTAAGACTTTATTAGAAACCAGCTCTTTAAATCCACTATCCACTTCAGCAGCTATTGTGAGCGCGTATACACTAATACCACCGAGTGTTGCTATTACAAACCCTACTCCCCAAAAAAAGCCTTTTATGATCTCATTAAAATTAGTACTCATTTAATTCCCTATTAATTTTTTACCACTGAATTTAGTAAATAATATACCCAAAGTAACTCTTTTTCTTACCAAGTTTACGGGTTAAGTTTATCTATTTAATAAGCTTTTTAACCCATAATACCAACTAAGTGCAGCGACTGTGCCATGGGTTTCATCTTCAAAGTAACGTTGATTTATAACTAGATTATCGCTTGAATGAGCTTTTAACTTTTCAGCGAATGCTAATCCCCATTGGTAATTTGTTTCACCAATTTCGCCAAATGCTTTAGCATTATTTGCAAAAGTAAAATACACATTGCCGTTAAGCGGTTTATTTTTAAGTTGCTTCTCATGAAAATAACGGTTTAGGAAGTTGTTATCCCACAGGTAAGTTGCATCAATAATTAAGTAGTCTGTAAACAGCGCATGGTTGGTAAGCAATACATAGCTAGCAAACAGGCCACCAAAAGACTCGCCAATTAATACGCGTTTAGTTGATGCTCGGTAGTTTTTATTAATGAGTGGAACGAGTTCTTTTTCAAAAAAGGCGCTGTAGTTTGCGGCGTTGCCAATATTTTCAAACTTTTCTAGAAGTTTACCGTTGAATGTCCAATTGACATTGGTTGGGGTAAAGTCACGTTCTCTTATCGCATTTTTACTATTAGGAATAGCTACTATAATTGCTTGTTGTATTTGCTGCTCTAGCCGCTGAGTACTAAGTGCCTCTACTAGCCCAGCGACAGCCTTTAGATGTGTTTGGTCACCATCGAGCAAGTAAATAACTGGATATACTTTATTAGAATTTTTGTTATAGCTTGGCGGTAAATAAACACTAAAGCTGCGTTGCTCATCTAAAATAACAGACTCAATTTGATGCGCTTTTGCTAACACAATATTTTCTGACGCATACGAAACCGTAATAAAATACAGATTAATAAATACAATTAATAAAGCTTTCATAACCATCCTTGTAATAAGAGCAAAATTAACTTTTTACAGTCTCTTCTACCGTTCGCATATTTACAACTTGATTCACACTGCCTTGAATAACCACAGTTGCTGATATTTTATCTTGAATAGCTTGCCTGTTTGGATCCCAATACACTTGTAAAAAGCCTAATAAACCTGTGGCAAAACCAGCCCCATAGCCGCCGTAGCGCCCAAAGCAATCTAATAAACCTAATGGCTCACCGCTAAGTGCTACTACGCGAATATTACATACTTTTTTACCTGGGGTTTGTCCGCGCCATAATAACGAGAACAACGTAAAGTATACGGCCGCCCAACCAAAGCCAAGGCCTAGGTCTTGAATAATGCCTTTGCCCCACTGCAAAATGCTGGTGACAGGTTTGCTTTTCTCGCTTTTAGTGACTGCTTTTTCAACTATATTGCTTTCATCTGAAGCTTCGCCCGAAATGCTCTTTAGCTCTGTATCATTATTTTTAAAATCATCTGCCGCTATAGGCTCATCATCAATAGCCATTAACTGCAATAACGTGCGCGTAACTTCAATCCCGCCAACATCTTCAATTTCAGCAAGCGTTGGTAATTGGCCAACTAAATTAGCACGAGCAGCGCTTTGGCAAACATCATCGCAGTTTTTACCGTCGCCTGTTTGCGCTAAATATGTGCGTATTATTGATTTGTCATGCTCACTTAACTCATCGTTTTTCTGCGTTTTTTCTATTTGTATACCTTGAATAGCGTTATCGTCTTCAAAAAAATCTATTGCTAATGAGAGCACGGTGAGTGCGCTTACAAACAAAAAGCTCGCTGCAAAAAGTTTTAGAGCTCTGCGCCAAAACGATGACATTTTTGGCAGGTATTGCTGCGCAGTGCCTTTATAAAAAGCCATCGCAGCTACAAATGCAATTAAAGTCGCGCTTAGCTTAGCGGCCATAAATATCAAAGTGACATCTATAATCATCGCCATTGCACGTTTAATAGGGGTCGCTAAAGGTATGCCTAATAATGCTTGGTCAATTTTAAAGGCGTATGGGGTGATCACGTCTTTGGTTTCAGAGTCCGATAATGCTAATTGTTCTATTTCTTTGGCTTTCATTTTTATACTTGTTATTAAAATGGGTAACCCATTTAACTTACGCGCTTTTTATTTTTAGCTCAAGTTAAAGGTATTGATTTACATGCATAAAAAAATCACTTGAACTACGTCCTTCAAAAAGTTGTGTTTCATTCACAACAGTGCAATTTAGCAAAACACCTTAATTTAAGGTGAACTAATTAAGATTTGTTTACTCATAACAGCACTATTTAGTTGAGGATGTAATGTGAATATAGGGAAAGCGTGGCCGTGGGCTATATCTTTTTGTATACACACTATTGTGTTGTACTTTTTGCTTTCACAATCGATTAAAGTTACGCAGCCACAAAAGGAAAATAGCGCAATAGTACAAGCCTATGTAACCGTTAATTTAGCAAGCCACCCTAAGTCAAGCTCAGTTGCTACAACAACCAATGCACCTAAAATAAAACCTGTAGATACTAAATCAGATACCTCAAATGTAGTGAGCTCTAACGCTACACCTATCAAAACAAGTTCTACAAAAGCCAAAGTAAAGGTGACTCAAAACAATCAAGCTAAAATCACAACGTTACCTAAAGCACAAACAGAGCTTAAAAATATCTCTACTGAACCTGTTGAACCCAAGCCAGCCGCGCCTGCAGAACCACCTTCAGAGCCTTCAGCAACATCGCCTCAAACATTTAAAAAGCTAAACCCCTATGCACCGGTGTTTGGCTCACCCGTAAATAATATGACTCATAAAAAAATGATCACCTTTGGTGAGGATAAAGGCTCTACAAATCAAGAAATAAACAACGAGCCCACTATTAAAACGCCAGTGAAGTCTGATAAGTCAGAAGTAATTAGTCAAAATACAACAGGGACAAAGCGATTAGAAAAATTTAATGGTAAGTGTTATTTAATAGATACCGCTACCGTATTTGGCAGTAATGGTTTGCCTCAAGGTAGCGGTAAACCTTGCCCTGAAGATAAAACAGATAAAGAAATCATGTTTGAAAAAATCATGAAAAAATGGAGCAAAAAAAATAATTAGCTTTAAATAAGTGAACAAAAAATATGTTTAGTCGTATTAATAATCTAAAGCTATTAGGAATTGCCATGACCACTGTACAGCTCTCATCACTTTTTGTATTTAATGCGTTATTTTTAACCACCCACGCTAATGCCAATCAACATTGGTATGTAGTAAACGACTCAGTAATGGGTGGGGTATCAAATAGCCAAGTAAACCAAACTGCTGAAAGTTTAATATTTGAAGGGAATGTATCGCTTGAAAACAACGGCGGTTTTGCATCAATACGTACCGAACTTAACGCGCAAGGTCAGAACTCTAAAGCGATAGTGCTGCGCATTAAAGGTGATGGAAAAACCTATCAACTAAGACTCAGAACATCCGGCTACCTTGATGGCCCAGCCTATACACATTCATTTAGCACAACAAAAAATGAATGGATGGATATTCACTTTACTCCTGATGATTTTACGTTAACTTTTCGTGGGCGAGTACTTGAGCAACAACCAGCTTTTAATTTTAGTGATGTTAAACAACTAGGCTTTTTAATTGCAGGTAAACAAGAGGGTAATTTTAAACTTGAAGTGAGCAAAATCGAGTTTAAAAGCTAACCTATAAGCCCTGCGTTGTTAAATTGTATAGCTATCGCCACGCCTTTTCATTTCACTAATAACCAGCTCAATCATTTGCTGCTTTATTGCCGCTTGTTCTGATTTTAATTCCCCGAGTTGTAGCTCAA
Organism: Pseudoalteromonas carrageenovora IAM 12662; assembly: GCF_900239935.1. Lineage (NCBI taxonomy): Bacteria > Pseudomonadati > Pseudomonadota > Gammaproteobacteria > Alteromonadales > Pseudoalteromonadaceae > Pseudoalteromonas > Pseudoalteromonas carrageenovora. The sequence continues at coordinate 1,173,780 of NZ_LT965928.1, read as the reverse complement.
GCCTATCTATTTGATCTTGCTGTTGTGTGTTTTTATATTTTTTTACACCTAGGTGCTCTGCATCTAAAGTTAAATTGGCATCACTTTTATTTAGCTCCTTGGCGCTGTTATCTATGGATATACTACGTTGAACTGGGCTTTGCTTAAGTTTGATAATTTGCTCTTGTAATGCAACAATTTGACCTGTGAAATGTTTATATACTTTTTCTAAATTTTTATACTGGTTGCCAAACGTTGCGTTATCTTCGCTGTATTTTTGTGCTTTAGTATCTAAAAACTTTGATAACACATAGTTTGGTTCTTCCTCACTCTCTTGCTCGGTAAGTTGTTTATCTGGCAGCTTTAGAGGCTGAGGGTTATTAGTAAGTACTTTATAGGAAATGGGAGACGGTGAAATATTCATTACTTTATCCCTAAAATAGTTTGTCACTATTATAGGTATCGACCTAATTATAAAATCCTTGAGTAAATTTTATTGTTAGCTAATAGCAAAAAGCCCCACTTTATTAAAGTGAGGCTTTAGTAGTTTATTACTAAAAACTTACGATTCTATTGCCAATAGTTCTACTTCAAAAATAAGCAGTGATGCAGGGGGTATGCTCCCTACTCGCTTTTCACCGTAGGCGAGTTGGTGCGGCACATAAAAAATGTATTTATCACCTGGGCTCATAAGTTGTAAGCCTTCGGTCCAACCTTTAATTACTTGGTGTAAACCAAAGCTAATTGGCGTTTTACGCTCTACTGAGCTGTCAAATACAGTGCCGTCAATTAATGTACCGTGGTAGTGCACGTTAACCATGCTGGTTGGGCTAGGTGTATTTTCACTTTCGCCTTTATGTAGTATTTTGTACTGTAAACCAGAGCTGGTTTCTATTACGCCCTGAACTTGGGCATTAGCTACTAGGTAGTCAGCTTCAATTTGTGCATTTATACCTGCTTGTTGCTTTGCTTTTTTACTATTTTGAAATATTAAAAAACAAAATATAACGATGATCACCGCTAAAATTATATTGATCATTTAGTGCTGTCCTCATCAAGCTCTGCCTCTTTGTCGTCTTCGCTATCGCCATTAACTATATCGGCAATATCTTTTAAACGCGCTAAAGCAATGCCGTTTACAGAATCCTCTGGGTATTCGCCATCAATAATATTCCCAGCTTCAATATCCATTAATAAGTTAAGTGCTTGGTCTACCGTTTCTACGGCGTAAATATTAAATTTACCGCGCTCTACCGCATCAAGTATTTCGTCATCAAGTACTAAGTTAACTTGGTTCGATTTTGGAATAATAACGCCCTGCTGGCCTGTTAAGCCGCGCATTTTACACAGCTTAAAAAAGCCTTCTATTTTTTCGTTTACACCACCAATGGCTTGCACATCACCATGTTGGTTAATAGAGCCCGTAAGCGCGATGGATTGGCTAATTGGTAAACTAGTAATGGCTGAAATAAGCGCACATAACTCAGCAAGTGATGCGCTATCGCCATCTATGTAACCATAGCTTTGCTCAATGGCTATGTTGGCGCTTAGCGTTAAACTAAAGTGCTGCGCGTATTTGTTACCTAAATAACCGGTAAGTAGCATTACCCCTTTTGAGTGAATAGCTTTACCAAGCTCGGCTTCTCGCTCTACATCTATTACGCCATCGGCGCCTGCATATACGGTAGCGGTTATACGTGCTGGTGTACCAAACGAAGTATCGCCAATGTGCAGCACTGTTAAACCGTTTACTTTACCAATTGCTTGGCCTTGTGTGGCAATAAGCGTGTGGCCTTCTTTTATATCGCTTAGCATGTTCTCGCTAATTTGGCCGGTGCGATACTGTTTGCCTTCAATAGCTTCATCAATATGATGCGCATCAACTAGCGTTTGATTATCTTGTTTGGCGTAGTAACTTGCCTCAGCAACAAGTTCAAGTACATCAGCAAAACGCGCTGATAATTTATTATGGTGCTCTGCTTGGCGGTAGCTAAATTTAAGTAAACGCACCATAGCGGCTTGCGTTGTTGTGCACTTTAAAGTTTGCTCGCAATACTGCGTTACTTTAGTAATAAACTGGTACTGTAGTTTATCGCTACTTGGCAAGTAATAATCAAAGTCGGCAAGCACTCTAAATAGTTCAGCAAATTCTTCGTCGTACTCACCTATGGTGTAGTAAAGCTCACGAGAGCCTAATAAAATAATTTTTACATCAAGCGGTATCAGTTGCGGGCGAAGTGTAAAACTACTGCCAACTGAGCTGTCTTGGTATGGTAAATCGTTTTTAATTTGGTGTGTTTTAAGTGAAAGCTTTAAACCATCCCACACTTGTGGGTTAGCCATTACTTTTTCGGCGTCCATAATTAAGTAACCGCCATTAGCACGATGCAAAGCACCTGGCTGAATTGAGCGGTAACTTGTTATAAGTGAGCCTTGCGAAGTTGAATACTCAATTTTACCAAATATATTGCCAAAGGTTGGGTTTGGCTCATATACCACAGGCGCTGCATCGTCTTCTTTAAACTCAACTAAAATGTTAGGTGCAAAAAAGTCCGTTAGCATGCCTTTGCGGTCAAAGTCTTCTTTGCTTTCTTCGCTTTCGTCTTCGTCGTCAAGCCACTCAAGTACCGCATCAATAATTTCTACACGGATATCTTTTAAATAACGCAGTACACCAATGTGGGTAGCGTATTTGTGTTCTAAATCTTTTAACAGCGGTTTTGTAGCTTGCTCTGCGGTCGACTTTTTAAGGTTACGTTGTTTTTCTTTTGATTCGCGCTTCCAACGAGGTAATTCAATGAGCGCTTCTATTAACGCATCTTCTAGCTTTTCTATTTTTTCAAAAAACTCTTCGCGTAAATTTTCTTCAAGCTCTGCAAATTCGTTATCACTTAATTGCTTGCCATCAACAAGTGGTGCAAAACCTACCGAGTTTTTTTCTTCAACTAATGCTACGCTTTGCTCAAATGCAGCAATTTCTACAGCGGTAATTGCGCTGTCATAGGCATCGTTAAATTCACGGTCGATAGATTTCTTTTTGCGTTGGTATGCAGGGTTGTCAAACGCTGCCGGAAAAGTGTCAAGCACTTCATCTAAAAACGAGTCTATGTCGTCGCTTAACTGTTTGCTTTGCCCTGCTTGCATAAATAGCGCAATAGGCTCGCGGTGGTCGTCGTAATTATTTACGTATAACCATTCGTTTGGCGTTGGACGGTCTTTGGCGTGTTGTTTAAGTTTATCTTTTACAAGCGTAAAACGACCATGTGCAGCTTCGCCCATTACATAAACATTGTAACCGGGCAATTCCATTCCTAATGAAAAGTCTAGGGCACTTTGGGCACGTTGCTGCCCTATAAAAGTAAGTTGCTCTGGGTATGGATTGCTCATACACGTGTTTACGTGATTAGTAGAAATACTCGGTGCGAGCTGTGAAACAGATAGTGGCAGCAATTTTTTCGTCATTCTAACTTCTTTTTTTACCAACATATTCGCTGGCTTTTGGGCGTATTAAGTGGCCTACAAGCCACTTAATACATATATTTAGGGTTGTAATGCCTTACGGCTAAAATAGATCCCATCACATTCAATACACGGAGTAATTTGTGTAGCGTGATAAATATCAAAACTATGGGTGCAATTCTTACATACTAATGTGCCCATGGCTATCCATTCGCCCACGTGATACACACCATTGTGCTTTAAATCTTGACTAAGGGATTGCCATTCAAGTTGGGTTTTGTCTTCTATGTGCGAGAGCTCAAACCACAACGACTCTTTAAGTTCTTGCCACGCAAGCGAATTATAGTGTGATTCGTTTTCTTGAACGTGTTCTATATCACGCTGCAAATAGCTTTTGTATAAAGCGTATCTTTCTTGGCCTAAGTCTTTAAGTGCTTGCTCAGATTCAACAAATCGAGTGACTGCGTCTTTTACTTCATGATCTTTTACATCTTTTAACCAATTAGTTAAATCGCTAAGCCATGTTTTATAATCTGCCATTTTATACTCCATCAAAATCAAGGGCGTGTTAGCCATTAACATAGATAAGTATAGGTTAACCTGAACTGAAAGTTAGATTTTAACAAAACCGTATTTATACGCTGTGATTAGGCGTTTATTTGGGGTATCCTATCGGCAATTTTTTATTAGTTTGCAAGAAGTCTGGAATCATAGATGCAAGAGCAATATAACCCGCAAGACATAGAGTCAAAAGTCCAAAGTTACTGGGAAGAAAACCAGGTATTTAAAGTCACCGAAGATGAGAGCAAAGAAAAGTATTACTGCCTTTCTATGTTCCCATACCCGAGTGGTCGACTGCATATGGGTCATGTACGTAACTACACCATTGGTGATGTTGTTTCTCGTTTCCAGCGCCTGCAAGGCAAAAACGTAATGCAACCTATGGGTTGGGATGCGTTTGGTTTACCTGCAGAAAACGCTGCTATTAAAAACAAAACAGCCCCTGCAAAGTGGACTTACGAAAATATTGATTACATGCGCAACCAACTTAAGCAATTAGGCTTTGGTTACGACTGGGATCGCGAAATTGCAACCTGTCACCCAGAGTATTACAAATGGGAGCAGTGGTTTTTCACTAAGCTTTACGAAAAAGGCCTAGTGTATAAAAAAATGTCTACGGTTAATTGGGACCCAGTTGATCAAACTGTACTAGCAAACGAGCAAGTAATTGACGGCCGTGGTTGGCGCTCAGGCGCTGTGGTTGAGCAAAAAGAAATCCCACAGTGGTTTATTAAAATTACCGACTACGCTCAAGAGCTTTTAGACGATTTAGACAAATTAGAAGACTGGCCTGAGCAAGTTAAAACCATGCAGCGCAACTGGATTGGTCGCTCTGAAGGGTTAGACATTGAGTTTACACGTACCGATAACAACGAAAAGTTTAGCGTATACACTACACGCCCAGATACATTTATGGGTGTAACTTACCTTGCTGTTGCCGGTGGCCACCCTATTGCACAAGAAGCCGCTAAAAACAGCGATGCTATTGCAATGTTTGTTGAAGAATGCAAAAACACCAAAGTAGCCGAAGCAGACATGGCAACAATGGAGAAAAAAGGCATTGCAACTGGCTTTTACGCAACTCACCCATTAACGGGCGAGCAAGTACCTATTTGGGTTGCTAACTTTGTATTAATGCATTACGGCTCTGGCGCGGTAATGGCAGTACCTGCACACGATCAGCGTGACTATGAGTTTGCAACCGCTTACGGCCTAGACATTAAACAAGTTATTGCACCGGTTGAAGGCTCTGAGCTTGAAGTAAACCTAAAAGAAGAAGCATTCACCGAAAAAGGTGTATTAGTTAATTCTGGAGAGTTTGACGGCCTTGATTTTGAAGGCGCGTTTAACGCTGTTGCCGACAAACTAGAAGCGCTAGGTGTTGGTGAGCGTAAAGTTAATTTCCGTCTACGAGATTGGGGCGTTAGCCGCCAGCGTTACTGGGGGTCACCAATCCCAATGCTTAGCGATGAAGATGGCCAAGAACTTGCTGCAACTGAAGATATGCTACCAGTTCGCTTACCAGAAGACGTGGTAATGAACGGTGTTACATCGCCAATAAAAGCAGACCCAGAATGGGCTAAAACAAAGGTAAATGGCGCACCAGCATTTCATGAAACGGACACCTTCGATACCTTTATGGAATCGTCTTGGTATTACGCGCGTTACTGTAGCCCACGTTACGACGAAGGCATGTTAGACCCTGCTGCCGCAAACTACTGGTTACCTGTAAACCAATACATTGGTGGTATTGAGCACGCAATTTTACACTTATTATACTCACGCTTTTTCCATAAATTATTACGTGACTTTGGTTTAGTAGATTCAGACGAGCCGTTTGATCGCCTACTTTGTCAAGGAATGGTACTTGCCGAAACGTTTTATCGTAAAGATGAAAAAGGCGGCGATGTATGGATTTCGCCAAGCGATGTAAATACCGAAACCGACGATAAAGGCCGCGTAACTAAAGCATGGCATAAAGAAGACGGTGAGCCGGTATTCTCATCAGGCATGAGCAAAATGTCTAAGTCTAAAAACAACGGTATAGATCCACAACAAGTAATTGCCCAATACGGTGCAGATACAGTGCGTTTATTCATGATGTTTACAGCACCACCAGAGCAAACACTTGAATGGTCAGACTCAGGCGTAGAAGGCGCACACCGCTTCTTAAAACGTGTATGGAAATACGCTGTAGACGTTAAAACAGTTGGTTACCAGGCACTTGATAAATCGGCGCTTACTAACCCGCAAAAAGTACTTCGTCGTGAACTACATAAAGCCATTGCTAAAGTGAGCGATGATGTTGAGCGTCGTCAAACGTTTAACACCGCTATTGCTGCCATTATGGAACTGTCTAATAAGTTATTAAAAGCACCATTAAACGACACCCAAGATGTAGCGATTGCCAATGAAGCGCTTGAAGCATTAATTATTATGCTTGCACCAATTACGCCGCATTTATCGCATGAGCTTTGGAAAGAGCTTGGTAAAGAAGGTGAAATTTTAGATGCAGCATGGCCAAAAGTTGACGAGTCTGCCCTTGTTGAAGATGAAAAACTCATCATCGTACAAGTAAACGGTAAACTTCGCGCTAAACTAACTGTGCCAGCAGATGCAACGCAAGAGCGAGTAGAAGCACTAGCTTTTGCAGAAGCTAACGTAACTAAATTTACTGATGGCGCAACCATTCGTAAAATTATTTACGTACCAGGCAAACTTCTTAACGTGGTAGCTAACTAAATGGTTAGCTTTAACGCCATTAAAAACACATTAGCCTTAGTGCTAATGTGTTTTGTGTTATCTAGCTGTGGCTTTCATTTAAAGAAAGCCTCTAGCCTTCCTGATAACCTTAAAACGCTCACACTCAAAGGGGATGACGAAAAATCTACTTTATTTGCAGCTCTTAAAAATGAGTTAAAAGCGAGTAATGTTGAGCTAAAACCGTCAGCCAAAGATATTGCACAGCTCTACCTTCGTAAAGAAAGCATTGAACGTCAAACTCTGTCGTTGTTTCAAAATGGTCAGGTTGCTGAATACGAACTTGCTTATGGCGTAACTTATATCGTTAAACGCCCGGGCGAAAAAGCCATTGAAAAACGCTTTGAGCTTTATCGTAATTACCAAGACGACCCTGATCACGCACTAGCTAAAGCAAAAGAACTTGAACTTCTTATTAGCGAAATTCGTGACCAAGCAAGCCGTCGTATTGTTAGAGAGCTGTCACAACTATAATGCGCTGTTACGCTAATCAGTTAACCAGTGAATTAAAAAAAGGCTTAAAACCCTTTTACTTAGTGTTTGGCGAAGAGCCCTTTCAAGAAGCGCAATGCGTACAACAAATTCGAGACGCTGCTAAAGCCCAAGGCTTTGATGAAGTAATTAAGTTTACTTTAATGCAAGGATTTGATTGGCAAGAAATTATAGCTCAATATCAAAGCATGTCTTTGTTTAGTGCACGCACTATTATTGAGCTTGATTTAAACCAACAAAAGCCTGGCGTAGTTGGCAGCAACACCTTCAAGAAAGTTATTGAGCTAATAAATCCCGACACACTATTAATTATCAAAGGTGCTAAAGCCAGCC